>DASSBX010000113.1:0-4114 GCA_035698305.1 Miltoncostaeaceae bacterium
GGCGGGGGTGCCGGGTGCGGCCATCCCCTGCGCCCTGCGGATCGCGTCCGCCCGGTCGAGCTGCTCCTGCGCCGCGCGCTCGGCCATGTGACGGCCGCGGACGCCGATGTACACCAGCAGGCCGATGAGGGGCAGGATCACGATGAAGACCAGCCACCCGGTCTTCGCCCAGCCCGACAGGTCGTGACTGCGGAAGATGTCGATGACGACCTGGAAGAAGATGACGAGGACGGCGATCCAGCAGAAGAACACGAAGCTGGTCCAGATCACGTCCCAGACGCTCCAGTCCATGACGCTCCTTTGCGGTTGCGGTACCGGTCCACTCCATGGCACCACCTGCCGCCGGGAGCCGCCGGCGCGGAGCGACCCCTCACCCGGGTGAACCCCGCCGCCGCGCGGTGCCCCGCGCTGGGCCGCACCTAGCGTGGCGCCACCGCGAGAGAGGGGCACATGGCGGCCAGTGCGGAGCGGGACGGCGGGACCGGAGTGCTGCTGCTGCTGGCTGCGGCGCAGTTCCTGATGACGGTCGACGCCAGCGTGATGAACGTCTCGATCGGGGCGCTGGTCGATGACCTGGACACCACGGTCACCGCCATCCAGGGCGTGATCACGGCGTACACGCTGGTGATGGCCGCCGCGATGATCACCGGCGCGAAGATCGGCGACCTGATCGGGCGCAGGCGCGCCCTGCGGATCGGCCTGGTGGTCTACGCCGTCGGGTCGCTGATGACGGCGCTCGCGCCGACGGTCGGCGTGCTGCTGATCGGGTGGTCGGTGCTGGAGGGGCTCGGCGCGGCGCTGATCATGCCGACGGTGGTGGCGCTGGTCGCCGGGAACTTCACCGGCCGGCGGCGGGCGTTCGCGTACGGCGTGATCGCGGCGTCGGCGGCGGTCGCGATCGCGGCGGGGCCCATCATCGGCGGGTTCGTGACCGCCGAGTTCAGCTGGCGGTGGGTGTTCGCGGCCGAGGTCCCGATCGCCGCCGCCATCCTCATCGGCAGCCGTGCGATCGCCGACGCGCCGGCGTCGGAGCGGCCACGCATCGACCTGGTGGGCGCCGCGCTCTCCGCCGTGGGCCTGGGGCTCGTAGTGATCGCCGTGGTCCAGTCGGGGGCGTGGGGGTGGGTGCGGCCGAAGATCGCGGAGGGGGCCGACGCCACCCCCGAGCTGTTCGGGCTGTCGCCGGTCACGTGGATGCTGGTGGGCGGCCTGCTGGCCCTGTGGCTGCTCGTCGGGTGGCTGCAACGGCGGACCGCGCGCGGCGAGGAGCCGCTGTTCGACCCGGCGCTGCTGCGCGACCGCCAGGTGACGGGCGGCCTGTCGGTGCTGCTGCTCCAGTACCTGGTGATGATGGGGATGTTCTTCGCGATGCCCCTGTTCCTCACGATGGTGCTGGGGCTCGACTCGTTCGACACGGGGCTGCGGATGCTGCCGCTGTCGGTGGCCCTGGTGGTCGCCGCCCCCGCGATCCCGAAGCTGCTGCCGCGGGTGGGGCCGCGGCGGGTGTGCCAGGCGGGCCTGCTGCTGATGCTCGTCGCGGTGCTGCTGCTGGCGGCGCGGTTCGAGGACGGCGCGGGCGCCGGGGTCACGACGTTCCCGTTCATCCTGATGGGCCTCGGCATGGGGGCGCTCGCCTCGCAGCTCGGCAACGTGGTGGTGTCGGCGGTGCCGGAGGAGCGCAGCGGGGAGGTCGGCGGCCTGCAGTACACGGCCCAGAACCTGGGCGCGTCGCTGGGGACCGCCCTGGTGGGGGCGGTGGTGATCGCGGCGCTGTCCGCCCAGTTCCTGACGGGCGTCCAGGAGGCCGACCGGCTGTCGCCCGAGCTGCGCCAGGAGGCGGCCGTGACGTTCAGCCAGGGCGTGCAGTTCGTCGCGGTGAACGACGCGCGCGACGCCCTGAGCCGCACCGACCTGTCGCCCGAGGAGCAGGACGCGGTCGGCGACGCGTACGAGCACGCCCAGCTCGGCGCGCTGCGCAACGGCATGGTGGTCCTGGCCCTGGTCGTCCTGGGGACGCTGTTCCTGACCGGCCGCCTGCCGCGCGACCCCCTCGTCCCGCCCGACGAGGGGGCGCCGGCGGAGGCCGCCTGACCGGCCGGCCGCGGCGCGGACGACCGGTCAGTCCGGTCGCACCACCAGCACGGGGCAGTGGGCGTGCTCGAGCACCTGGCGGGACGTGCTGCCCAGGAACAGCCGCTCCATGCGCCCGTACCGGTGGGCGCCGACCACGATGGCGGAGGCGTTGCGGTCCTTCGCGATCCGCGTGAGCGTCTCGCCGATGCCGCTCTCGTCGACCGCGACGAGCGGCTCCGCCTGGAAGCCCGCCTCGCGGGCGATCTCGGTCCCCCGGGCCGCGCGGGTGCGGGCGCCCTCGATCAGCGCCTCGTCGGCCATGGCGGTCACGGCGTAGTCGATCGGGACCGCCTGGATGTCCATGCCGACCTGCGCCTGGAAGACGATGCCCGCCTCGTGCACCGCCACCACCAGCGCGGGACCGGGTCGCAGGACCCCGCCCGCCGCGCGGATCGCCGCCTCGCACACCTCTGACCCGTCGTAACCGATGACCACCGGACCGTCCATGCCGCCTCCTACCGCTCGGGGGGTTCCCTGCCGGCCAGCGTCGCGCCGACCGCCGCCTCGGTCGCGGGCTCCGGCCTGGCCGGGACCCGCCACCTGCGCCGGAAGCGCCACACCAGCAGCGCGATCATGCCCATGATGATCGGCCCCGCGTAGGTCAGGCCGCGGAACAGGATCACGCCGGCCACGATCTCCGACTGGTACTCGTTGCCGGTCACGACGAGGAACGCCGCCGTGTACAGCGCCTCCACCACGCCGACGCCGCCGGGGGTGATGTTCACGATCGTCAGCAGGCGCACGACCGTGTAGACGACGATGACCGAGCCGATCGGGAGCTCGTCGACGCCCAGGCCGACGGCCCGCATCGAGACGGCCAGGATCAGCCCGTTGCCGACGTACACGGCCACGACCGAGAGCACGATGCGCCCGCCGTTGTGCGACCAGAGCTCGAGGAGGCCCGTGCGGAAGCGCACCGCCGCCTCGGCGAAGTCGGTCTGGGAGGGCTTCCGGCGCGCGAGACCCGCCCCCCACCGCACGACCCGGCCGGCGAACGAGCCGACCTTGTAGGCGAACGCCTCCCTGCGGACCATCATCCACACGATCACGATCGCCGCGGCCGAGAGCGCCGTCGCGATGAGCCCGAGCAGCAGGAGCTGCCACGAGGTGTCGCCGATCGCGATGGCGATGAGGACGCCCGCGATCGGCCCGGCGATCACCATGAAGTTGGTCAGCGAGCTGGTGAACAGCCAGCTGCGCGCGAACTCCTCGGTGTAGAAGCCCCACGAGCGGAGCATCCCGAGACGTGTCGCGGTGCCCGACGGGCCCGGAACGGTGTTGGAGACCGCCGTGGCCCCCTCCACCGCCACGAGCCCCCGCACGATGCCGAGGCCGGGCACCGTGAGGGCCCATTGGGTGGCGATGAGGCACTGCACCGCGAGCACCATGACGATCAGGAGGATCCCGGCCTGCGCGGAGACGCCCTTCAGCGCCTCGCCCACGGCCTCCAGGTCGCTGACGTTGCCCAGCAGGATCCAGGCGATCAGCCCGATGATGAGGAGCGTCAGGAGGGCGCGCGTGATGATCTCGGACGGCCGCGTGCGCGGCGCGCCGGTCTCGGTGACCTGCTGCTCGTCCTCGTGGCGCGACAATCGGACTCCTGGGGGACGGGGCATTGCGAGTCCACACGGCCGCACCCCCGCCGCCGCGGGGGGCTGCGGGGGTCACCCGGGTGAACGCCACCCCAGGACGAGGGCCGCCACCACCGTACCGAGGACCGCGGCGGACCCCAGCAACAGGAGGTGCCGGCGCGCGCCCAGGCGCCCGGGCTGCCCGGTGCGCTCGAGGGCCAGCAGCGTCGCCACCGACCCGTGGCGGGTGGCGACCGACCCCACCGCCAGGCCGGTCAGGCTCGCCGCGGCGGTGAGCGGGTGCGCCGAGAGCAGGCCCGCGGCGACGATCGCGGCGGGCAGGTTGTTCACGAGGCAGGCCGCGAGGGCCACGCCCAACGCGACCGCCAGCGCCGACGCCGCCGAGCCCG
>DASSBX010000114.1:0-3941 GCA_035698305.1 Miltoncostaeaceae bacterium
CCGGGCGGGCGCCCGCGGCACCCGCACCTCGGTGATCAACTCGTCGGGCTCCAGGCACGTCGTGAACGTCCCGAGGAACAGCTCGCCCACCGGGATCGTGCGCTCCGCGGACGCGCTGCGCGCCACCACCTCCGCGCCGAGCGCCAGCATCACCGACCCCCAGTCGCCCGCCGGGTCGGCGTGGGCGAGCGAGCCGCCGAGGGTCCCCAGGTTGCGGATGATCGGGTCGGAGATGAGCGGCGCCGCCGCCGCCATGAGCGGGTAGCGGTCGCGCAGCAGGTCGTCGTCGGCGAGCGAGGCGGTGGTGCGCATCGCGCCGATGCGCAGGTGGTCGCCGTCCTCCTCCAGCCCGTCGAGGCCGGGCACCCCGCCCAGGTCCACGAGCACCGCCGGCTGCGCCAGACGAAGCTTCATCAGCGGGATCAGGCTCTGACCCCCCGCCAGCACCTTCGCGTCCTCGCCCCGCTCGGCGAGGATCGACAGGGCTTCGTCGAGGGAGGCCGGGGCCAGGTAGTCGAAACGAGCCGGGAGCATGGGCGCGCGCCTTTCCGGGATCGACGTTCCGGCGCGGCGCGGGTCCCTCCGATCGTGCGGTGGCCGTCCGGGCCGCGCCGGAAAGTAGCGTTCATCACGATCGCTTGCCCTGTCAAGCGCCGCCGCCCCGCTACGCTCGGCCGGTGGCGAGGGTGGTCGGCATCGTGATGGGGGCCGGGGGGTCGCGGCGGCTGGGGCGCCCGAAGCAGTCGCTGCCCCTGGGCGACACCACCCTGCTGGGCTGGGCGCTGCGCGACGCCGAGGCCTCGCGGCTGGACGACGTGGTGCTGGTGCTCGGCGGGGCGGCGGGCGCGGCCCGGGCCGCCGTGGATCCGGCCCGCGCCCGCGTGGTCCTGAACGACGCGTACGGCGAGGGGTGCGCCTCCTCGCTGCTCGCCGGGCTGGACGCGGCGGGCGACGCCGACGCGGTGATGCTGCTGCTCGGTGACATGCCGGGGGTGGGGCCGGCGGCGATCGACGCGGTGCGCGACGCGTGGGAGGCCGGGCGTCCGTGGGCGGCGATCGCCGATTGGCGGGGGGTTGCGGGACACCCGATCGCGTTCGCCGCCGCGGCGTTCCCCGACCTGCGCGCGCTGCACGGCGACAAGGCCGTCTGGGCGCTGCGCGACGCCCACCCGGAGCGGTTCGCGGCGGTGCCCATCGACGCGCCGATCCCCGATGACGTGGACACGTGGGACGATTACGTGACCGTATCCTCACGGTTCTCCCCGGGAGGCTGAGGGTACGCTCCTCCCGTGCTCGAGCTTCGCGCGCTGACCAAGCGGTACGGCGCCCGCGTCGCACTGGACGGGCTGACGTTCTCGGTCCCGCCCGGTCAGGTGGTCGGGCTCCTCGGCCCGAACGGCTCCGGCAAGACCACCGCGATGCGGATCGTGTTCGGCGTGATCCCCGCCGACTCCGGGGAGGTCCGGTACGAGGGCCGGCCCCTCGACGTGGAGACGCGACGCCGCTTCGGCTACATGCCGGAGGAGCGCGGCCTGTACCCGGACATGCGCGTGCGCGACCAGCTCGTGTACTTCGCCCGTCTGGCCGGGGTGGGGAAGGCCGACGCCCGCGCCCGCACGGACGTGCTGCTCGAGCGGCTCGGCATCGCCGACCGCGCCGGGGAACCCGTCGAGCGGCTGTCGCTGGGCAACCAGCAGCGCGTCCAGCTCGCCGCGGCGCTCGTCCACGAGCCGGACGCGCTGGTGCTCGACGAGCCGTTCTCGGGCCTCGACCCCATCGCCGCGGCGAGCCTCTCGGAGATCGTGCAGGAGGCCGCCCGCGCCGGCCGGACGGTCCTGTTCTCCAGCCACCAGCTCGACCTGGTGGAGGACCTCTCCGAGTCGGTCGCCGTGATCGACCGCGGGCGCCTGGTCATGGTGGGACGCGTGAGCGACCTGAAGGCCCGGAGCGGCCGGCGCGAGCTGCGCATCGCGATGGAGGGCGAGGAGGCCCGCAGGCGGCTGGAGGCCGCCGAGGGCGTGCGGGTGACCGCGGCCGACGCGACCGGGCTGCGCCTGGCGCTGCCGCCGGGCGCCGATCCGCTGGAGCTGCTCGACCGGGCCCGCGCGGAGGGTGAGGTGCGCGACTTCGGGCTGGAGCAGCCGACGCTGGCCGAGCTCTTCCTGGACGCCGTGGACGGCGACGGGCGCCGCTGATGCGCTGGCCCATGATCCGCCTGGTGGCGGGCCGCGAGATCCGCGAGCGCACCCGCACCCGCACGTTCGCGATCACGACGGCCGTGCTGGTGGTGGCGTCGCTCCTCGCCGTGATCATCCCGACGTTCGTCGGCGACGACGGACCCGACCGCCAGGAGATCGCGCTGGCGGGCGGCTCGCCGGGCCTCGCGGAGGGCCTGCGGGCGGCCGCCCGGGCCCAGGGCCGCGACCTGGACGTGCGGCGGATGTCGCCGGCCGCCGCGGAGCGGGCGGGCGCGTCCGGCGAGGTGGACGCCGCCGTCATCGTCCCGGGGCCGTCCGGTCCGGTGCGGATCGTGGTGGAGAAGGATCTGTCGGACGGACTGCGGGCGACGGTCGCGCAGGGCGTCGCCGCGACGCGGATCGGCGATGCGCTGGAGGACGCCGGCGTGCCGCAGGAGCGGATCGCCGAGCTGGGGCGCCCGCCCGAGCTGGCCGTGAACGAGGCCGACCCCGACGAGTTCTCGGGCGGCGACCTGGCGGTCGGCTACGTCGTGGCCCTCGTCCTGTACCTCGCCCTGCTCCTCTCGGGCGCGACCGTGGCCGCCGGGGTGGCGGAGGAGAAGACGAGCCGCGTCTCGGAGGTGCTGCTCGCCAGCCTGCGTCCGGTGGAGCTGCTGCTGGGGAAGGTGATCGGCATCGGGCTCACCGCCCTGGCCCAGCTCGTCGCCGCGGCCGTCCCGGCGCTCGTCGCCGCCCTGGCCCTCGACGTGACGGACCTGCCCGACACGACCGGCGAGGTGGTGGGGTGGGCCGTCGTGTGGTTCGTGGTCGGCTACGCGCTGTACAGCGCCTGCTACGGCGCCCTCGGCTCGCTCGTGGGACGTCAGCAGGAGGTGGGGCAGGTGACCGCCCTGCCGGCCACGCTGCTGGTGGTCGGCTACATCGGCACGACGATCGTGCCGGGCGACCCGGACGCCCAGTGGATCGTGGTCGGCTCCATCCTGCCCCCGTTCGCGCCGATGATGATGCCGATGCGCGTCGCCGCCGGGGGCGTGCCCACCGGCGAGATGCTGCTCGCCCTGGCGCTGACCGTGGCGTCCGCCGCCGCGGCGATCTGGTTCGGCGCCCGCGTCTACCGCGGCGGCATCGTCCGCACCGGCGCGCGCACGAAGGTGGGCGAGGCCCTCCGGTCGGTCACGGGCGCGGGCTGACGCGCGCCCCGGGCACCCGGTCGGGTGCCCCGCCCCCCGGCTATCCCTGCCCGGGCGGCGACGCGCCGTTGGCGGCCGGCGCGAGGGGCACCAGCCGGGTGGCCTCGGGGGCCCACGTCGCCGTGACCACGCTCCCCGGGCTGAGACCGGTCGCCCGCGCCGCCTCGGCGGGGATCTCGGCGACGAGCGGCCCCACGCGGACGCGCACGCGGTCGCCCCGCGGCGTGACGGCGCCGACGGGGGCGCGGAGGCGGTTGCGGCCGTCCGGAGGGCCTTCGGCGGCGTCGAGCGTCACGTCCCACGGGTGGACGACCGCGCCCACCGGCCCGTCCGGCCCCTGCGCCGCGTGGATCACCGCACCCTGCTCGAGCACCACCTCCACGCGTCCCGCCACCCTGCGGGCGGTGCCGGCCATCATGTTGCTCCCGACGAAGCTCGCGACGAACGCGTCGGCGGGCTCGTCGAGCAGGCCGGCGGGCGTGCCCGTCTGGAGCACCCGCCCGCGGGAGATGACGCCCACCCGGTCCGCGAGGGCGGCGGCGTCCTCGAAGTC
>DASSBX010000115.1:0-2428 GCA_035698305.1 Miltoncostaeaceae bacterium
GCTCGCGCTCGGCACCCTGCTCGAGCGCCGCCTGTGGTGGGAGTGACCGCGGCACGAGGCGGCTAGGGCGTCGTGGACGTCGGCGTCGGCGCGCCGGCCTCCGGCTCGGCGGCGGGTGCCGGCTGCCCGGCTCCTGGCGCGGGCGCCGGGGCGGTGGTGGCCCCCTCCGGGGCCGGCGGGATCGCCGGCGCGGTCGTCGTCGCGGGGGGCTGCCGCCGGGTGGTCGAGGTGGTGGTCGGCGTCCTCGGCGCCGTCGTCGTCGTGC
The DNA here is from genome assembly GCA_035698305.1 of Miltoncostaeaceae bacterium. Taxonomy (GTDB): domain Bacteria; phylum Actinomycetota; class Thermoleophilia; order Miltoncostaeales; family Miltoncostaeaceae; genus Miltoncostaea. The sequence goes on from DASSBX010000115.1 coordinate 266, forward strand.
GCGGGGCCGTCGGGGTGGTCGCGGTCGTCCGCGGCGCCTCGGTGGTCGTCTGCGGCGCCGTCTCGGGCCGCGCCTCCCGCGCCGCGGACGGCTCGCGGCCCGGATCGGGTGGCCGCACCGACAGGTACAGCACCAGGACCCCGACGAACGCCGCCGACAGCAGCACGGTCGAGAGCCGCACCCGGCCGCCGAAGAAGCTGCGCGGGACGCGTTCGAACATCAGTCCGGGTCCCCCGGCCGCGGGCGCGCGTCCATGGACGCGACGATCCCCTCGCGGCGCAGCGCGTGGGCGACCCGGATCCGGAGCAGCCGCGCCACCTGGAACTGCTTGCCGGGCTGGGTGCGGGCGAGGATCCGCAGGTTCACCCGTCCGACGTCGAGGCTCTCGACGCCGAGCACCGCGGGCGGGTCGAGCAGCAGGGGCCTGAGCCGCTCGTCGTGGAACGCGTCGGCGGCCACCTGGCGCAGCAGCTCGTCGGCGGCGACGATGTCCACCTCCGCCGGCAGCGGCACGTCGACCGTCGCCCGGGCCCAGTCGCTCGACAGGTTCGCGACCTGCCGGATCTCGCCGTTGGCGATGGTGACCCGCTCGCCGCCCTCCGTCCGCAGGCGGGTGACCCGGAGCGTGAGGTCCTCGACGGTGCCCGAGGCGCCGTCGGTCATCGGGGTGCCCGAGATGCGGATCAGGTCGCCGTACCCGAACTGGCGCTCGGCGATGATGAAGCTGCCCGAGAGGAGGTCCTGCACGAGGCGCTGCGCGCCGAGCCCGAGCGCGACGCCGACCGCCGCGAGCGGCGCGAGCACCGTCGCGAACGGGACGCCCAGCCGCGTGAGGAACATCGCCGCCGCGATCGTCCAGATCACGACGGTCGCGGTCCAGGCGAGGATCTGCGCGAGCGCGTACCGGTGCTTGCTGGCCTCCGAGCGCACGAGCGCGTCCGGCTCCCGCGTCGCGTCGATGCGGGAGGTGAGGACGTCGCGCACCCAGTTGGCGAGGCGCACCAGCAGCACCGCGCCGAGCACGACGAGCACGATCTCGAGGCCGCTGCCGCGCAGCCAGGTGGTGATGTCGTCCAGTGGAGTGATCGGTGGGAGGCTCCTCGCGCGCTCGGGGCGCATCCGCGCACGACGAGGATGCCTGGGCGCGCGGCGCGAGGAGCCGGTGGCTGGTGCCGCGCGACGGCCCCGCCGGCTCAGACGAGCAGTGCCCGCAGGGCCGGCAGGGTCAGCGTCGCGAGGATGGTGGTCACCACCACCGCCCCGGCGAGCACGTCGGCGCGCAGGCCCTCGCGGGCGCCGATGACCAGCGACATCATCGCCGTCGGCATGGCCGCCATGATCACCACCGTGTTCAGGATGTCGCCGCCCAGGCCGAGCGCGACGCCCACGGCGTAGCCGATGGCGGCGGCCGCCCCGAGCTTCACGACCACCACGAACGTCAGCTCGCGCCAGAGGCGCGGCAGGCCCCGCCCCTGCAGCATCACGCCGGCGTAGAGCATGGTGAGGGGCAGGGTCGCGGCCCCGAGGATCTCGAGCGGCCGCTCCACGAGCTCCGGCACGCCCGCGCCCGTCAGGTTCACCGCGAGGCCGGCGACGAGCGCCGCGTTGGGCGGCACCAGCAGGGAGCGGGCCACGTCGCGCGCCTCCCGCCCGGGCGCCCCCGAGGAGCGGCCGTAGGCCGCGGCGATCGCGACGGTGGACGTCCAGGTGAGCGGGCTGGTGGCGAGCGTGTGGTAGAGCACCGCGGCCGCCTGCGAGAAGCCGCCGCCGGAGGCGGCGATCAGCGGCAGGCCGAAGAAGCCGGTGTTGCCGACGGCGGTCGCCACGATCAGGGCCCCGGCGCGCGGGCGCTCGACGCGCCGCGCCCGCGTCGCGCCCGTCACCAGCAGCACCAGGACGATGTGGGTCGCGATCCCGGCGACCGGCACCAGCAGCAGAGCGACGTCGAGCTCGGCCCGGGCCAGGATCAGGAAGATGAGGGGCGGCAGGGTGAGGTGCAGCACCACCCGCACCAGCACCGGCCCGTCCTCGCGCCGCAACACCCCCGCGCGGCGCGCGAGCGCGCCGGCGAGGATCACCAGCAGGGCCGCGAGGGCCGTCTCGGTCAGCGGCCGCCCCGCCTCACGGACGCGAGGCTACCGCGCGGCGCCTACCAGACGCGGT
>DASSBX010000116.1:0-9094 GCA_035698305.1 Miltoncostaeaceae bacterium
GGTCACGACAGAAGTGGGCATCCGGCGAGGTTACCGGTTCGCGGGCCGCCGCCCGACCAGCGCGCGGAGCTGCCCCGCGGCGTCGGTCAGCTCGGCCCGCGCCAGCCGGCTGGCCAGCGCGACGTAGACGACGGTGGCCACCGCCACCTTGCCGATCAGGGCGGGGAGCATCTCGACCGAGCCCAGGTCGTCGGTGGGGAACGCCAGGTTCAGGGCGAGCGCGACGACGGCGGCCGCGACCGCCGCGATCCACACCCGCGCCTGGCGCTCGGCCAGGGCGCGCATCGGCACGGCCGGGAAGTGGCGCCGCATCCGCGACAGGAGCATCAGGGCGTTGGCGTACACGCCGATCGTCGCCGCGAGCGCCAGGCCGGCCTGCTCCATCGGTCCCAGCAGGATCACGTCGAGGACGATCGTGATCGCCACCGTGGCGATCGTCGTCCAGAGGATGTCGCGCTGCTTGTTGGCCGCCGACAGCGTCCGGTTGAGCAGGAGCGACCCGAACGCCGGCCACAGGCCGAGCGCGTACCAGACCAGCGGCGGGTTGATCTGGTCGACGCAGCCTTCCCCGCACTTCCCGCGCTGGAACGCGAGCTGGGCGACCTCCTGGGCGTAGATCGCCATCAGCAGCATCAGCGGGATCGCCATGAGCCCGAGCAGGCCGGCGACGCGGCGGAACGCGCGCAGGGCGTCGCCCTCGCGCCCCTCGGAGATCAGGCGGGCGATCAGGGGGAACAGCGGCGTCAGCAGCGGCAGCAGGATCGCCACCCGCGGCGCCTGGCCCAGGGCGTTGGCGAAGCTGAGGGCCGACACGCGGCCGGCGTCGAGCGTCGACGCGAAGAGCTTGTCCGTGAACGAGTTGATCTGCTGGAGCACCGACGCGCCCACCACCGGCAGCGCGAGCAGCCCGACGGCGGCGAGCCGCGGGTGCATCACCGCGGGACGGGCCCGGGCCTCGCGCAGCAGGCGCCAGAACTGCGGCAGCTGCAGCACCACCTGCAGCGTCGCCCCCAGCACCACGCCCCACGCGGCGGCGCGGATGCCGATGCTGCCCTGGCCGATCGCGACGCCCACGATGATCCCGGCGTTGAACGCCACGCCCACCGCCGCCGGACCCGCGAAGCGGCCGTGGATCTGCAGCATCGCCGTGAAGATGGCCGAGAACCCCTGGAGCGCCAGGGCGGGGGCCATGATGCGGATGAGCTCCTCGGTGGCCGCCTCGCGGGTCGGGTCGAGGTTGAACAGGGCGGCCGGCGCCTGCGGCCAGATCGCGACCGCCGCGGACAGCAGGATCAGCAGTCCGCCCACCCAGACCGCCAGCGCCACCACCAGGCGCCAGGCGCTGTCGGTGCCGTGGTCGGCCCGCTCGCTCTGGAACGTCGGGATGATGAGCGTGACCAGCGTGTAGAGCAGCACCGCCGCCACCGAGTTCACGATCAGCAGCGAGTTGACGTAGGCGTCGGTGAGGCCGGTCGCCCCGTAGGCCGCGGCCAGCACCACCTCCCGGGCGAACCCGAGCAGCCGCGAGACGAGCCCGAACACCGCGACGATCGCGGCCGCGCGGGCGAGCCGCCCGGCGCTCACCGCGGCGTGAGCCCGTAGAGCGTGCGCACCCCGGTCAGCACCAGCCGGTCGTCGACGGCCACGGCCGGGCTGTAGCGCCCGTCGGGGAAGCCGAACCGTCGCGCGCCGGTGCGGACGTCCAACGCCAGGGTGCGGCCGTCCGCCGGGCGGCGCGCGAGCGTGGAGAACCACACGAGCCCGCCCACGACGGACGGCGACCCGGAGATCCGCTCGCCCGCGTCGACGCTCCAGCGCACCTTCCCGGTGACCGCGTCGAGCGCATAGAAGCGGTGGTCGTAGCTCCCCAGGAACACGGTGCGGTCGGCGACGGCGGCGCTCGAGTAGACGAAGTCGTCCAGGACACGCACCCACGCGACCGCGCCGGTGTCGGCGTCGAGCGCCAGCACCCGGCCGTTCACGTTGCCGATGTACACGCGGCCGTAGGCCACGGCCGGCCCGGCGTAGAAGCGCCCCGCCCCTCGGAGGCGCTCGCCCGGGCTGGTGCGCCGCCACACCTCGCGCCCGTCCGACCGGCGGAACGCCGCGACGTGGCCGGAGTAGTCGCCGACGATCACGTTGCGGCCCGAGAGGGCCAGGCTCGCCTTGATGCCGCCGGGCGCGGGGACGCTCCAGTGGACGCCGCCGGTGCGGGTGCTGAGCTTCATCACCCGCTTCGAGAGCGTCCCGATGTAGAACGACGAGCCCACCACGAGGGGCGACGACTCGATGGCGGAGCCCACCTTGCGCCGCCACAGCTCCTCGCCGGTGCGCGTGTCGAGCGCCAGCACGTCGCCCCGCTTGGTGGTGAAGAGCACCCGAGTGCCGTCGATCGCCGGCGATGACGCCACCCGACCGCGGGTGTGGGCCCGCCACAGCACCTTGCCGGTGTCGACGTCGAGGGCGAACGCGAGGCCGTAGTTGGTGCCCACGATCGCGCGGCCGTCGGCGATGACCGGCGGGAACTCCACCAGGGAGCCGGCGTCGAACGACCACAGCCGGCGGAACGGCGGGGCGATGTCGAGCGCCGGGTTCGCGCGGGTGCGGGCGGCGTCGAAGCCCCACTCGGGCCACGCGCCGGCGGTCGCGGAGCCGGTGGGGGCCTGCTGCGGCTCGAAGCCGGAGCTGGTGCCCTCGACGCTGCCGGAGTCGAACCAGCCGCGCGTGACGCCGTATGCGAGCACGCCCGCGGCGACGAGGGCGGCCACGACGACGCCGGCGGCGCCGATCAGGATGCGCTTACGGCGCCCGGTCGCGGTACGCCTCGATCGTCCGGGTGCCCACCAGGTAGAGCGTCACCCCCGCGGCGACCGCGGGCGAGTAGCGGCCCTCGTCGGCGCGGAAGCGCACCGCGCCGGTGTCGACGTCCAGACCGTATGTGCGCCGGGGGGCGCCCGGGCGGGAGAGCACGGCGGTGTACACCACGTCGCCCACGACGGTCGCCGACCCGGAGATGCGCTCCCCGGCCGAGAACGACCAGCGGAGGGCGCCGGTGGCCAGGTCGAGCGCCTCGAACCGGCCGGCGTACGAGCCGATGAACACCGTCCCGCCGGCGATGGCGGGCGAGGAGTAGACGTAGCCCCCCGCCGCGTGGCGCCAGCGCACCGCGCCGCTGCCGGCGTCGAGCGCCACGACCGACCCGCCGACATCGCCGATGACGATGGTGTCGCCGCTCACCCCGGGGCCGCCGTAGAACCGCTGCCCCGCTGCGGACCGCCACCGCAGCGCCCCGCTGCGGGGGTCCACCGCGTACACGGCGCCGCCGTAGTCGGCGAAGACGATCCGGCCGCCGGCGAGGGCGGCGCTGCCCTTGATGTCGGCGGCCGCCTGGAAGCGCCACCGCTGCCGGCCGGTGCGGGCGTCGACCGCGTACAGCGAGCCGTTCCAGGCGCCGACGTACACGATCCCGTCGACCACCAGCGGCGAGCTCTCGATGGGGCTGCCGGTCTCGAACGTCCACCGGGGCGTCCCGCCGTTCGCGCCGTAGGCGCGCAGCACGCCGCCCATGGAGCTCACGATCACCCGATCGCCGTCGATCGCGGGCGACGAGGCGATCTCGCCGCGCTGGCGGCGCGCCCACCGCAGGTCCCCGGTGTCGCCGTCCATCGCGTAGACGCGGCCGGAGTTGGTGCCCACCACCACCAGGTCGTTCGCCACCGCCGGCGGGAACTCCAGCAGCGTGCGGCTGGTGAAGCGCCACCGCGGCCTCCCCCGCGGCGGGCCCACGTCCACCGCGGGGACGGTGCGCGCCCGCGCCGCGCCGCCGCCGTACTCGGGGCTCTGCCGGGCGGGGTCGTACATCTCGACCACCGTCGCGTCCCCGCCCACCTTGGCCCGCCCGGGCGTGAGGCCGCGCATCCGGGCCTCGGCGTAGCGGGTGTTCCACGGCAGCGACGCCCGCCCCCGGTCGTCGGCGACGGCGCGGGCGATCGCGGTGCGGCCGCGGAAGGCGATCACCCGGGCGCCCGCGACCGGCGCGCCGGTGTCGCCGTCGCGCACCGCCACGGTGATGGCGTCGGCGGGCGCCGGTGGCGCCGCGTCCGTGGACGTCGTGGCCTCGTTGCCGCCCCCTCCGCACCCGGCCGCCGCGAGCGCGAGGCCCGCCGCGAGGGCGGCGGTGGGCCTACTCGCGCCCCGCACGGCCGGCGGGGCTCCCGCGCCAGACGAACGTGACGATGACGCCCACCAGCAGGCCGATGACCGCGGCCAGCACCACGGTGCGCAGCCGGTTGGGGGCGCTGTTGGAGCTGCTGGGGCTCTCCGCCAGCGCGACGATGTACGGCTTCTCGTTGGCCTCGGCCTTCGCCCGGCTGAGCTGCTGGTCGGTGAGCGTGGTCTGCGCGATCGAGAGCTGCGTCGTCGCCGAGAACAGCAGCGACTGCAGCAGCGCGCGCGTCGCGGCGTCGGCGCCGCGCAGCTCGCGCTGGTACTCGGCGATCTGGGACTGCAGGCGGGTCACGTCGGCCTGGGCGCGGGCCTCGCCGGTGGCGTAGGTGTCGAACACCGACGAGAACTTGCCCATGGCGCGGTCCTGGATGGCGCGGGCGTAGGCGTTGGCGCCGTCGCGGGCGACCGCGCGGCTGCCGTCCTTGAACGTGATCGTCATGACGGTCGGCTGGTTGCCCTGGGCGCCGCCCGGCGCCCGCGGGGCGCTCAGGGTCACGCTGTTGCGCACCCGGCTCGGCGTCACGCCGATCTCCTCGGCCACGCGGCTCACCAGGTTGTCGGCGTCGAGGACCGTCGCCGCGGTCGCGGGGTTGGTGGCCGGGGTCGAGAACGGGGCCCCGGACACCGTCGTCGCCTGACCCAGGAACACCTTCGCCGTGGCGGTGTAGGTGGTCGAGGTGACGAAGGTGAGGAGGAGCCCGACGACCGCGGCCGCGACGGTCGTCGCGAGGATGAGCCAGCGGCCGCTCCAGAGCACGCGACCGTAGTCGCGGAGGGTGATCTCACGATCCACGACGGCGGACCCTAGAGCACGCCGTCGAGCGGGGCGAGGCCCGTCGGTTCACGGAGCAGGAGCGTCTGGTCCAGGTGGCGGGTCATCACGACGCCGGCGCGGTGTGCGCCGAGGCGCGGCTCGGGCCGCTCTCCGGCGGCGATCGCGACGATCATCGACACGTATCCGGCGCCCGCCGCCTGCGGCAGCGGGAACGCGCCCCCGAAGCGGGTGTTGATGTCGGTGATGCCCAGGATGCGGCCGTCCTCGCGGAAGCACTGCACCGTGCTGGGGCCCGCCAGGCCGAGCGCCTCGATCGTCGCCGCGCCCAGCTCCACGAGCTGCGGGTCGTCGAGCGTCTCGCCCTTGATCTGCTCGCCGCCCTTGCTCTGGATCATCGCCCGGGGCACCGCGCCGAGGGCCCGCCCGTCGAGGTCGCCGAAGCAGTCGATGCTGAACTCGAGCCCGGGGAGGGCCTGCTGCACGACGCTCTCGGCGGGGCTGTAGGCGCGGAAGAACGCGAGCTCCTGCGGCGATGCGCACCGGTAGATGTGCCGGCCGGCGAAGCCGAGGCGCGGCTTCAGCAGCACCGGGTAGGGCAGGTCGGCGGGGTCGACGTCGTCGGGCAGCCACGTCGGCGGGGACGGCAGCCCCCGGTCGGTGAGCATCTGGTGGCACGCCCACTTGTCCTGGCATCCCAGGGCCACCCCGGGTGATGGCAGGAACGCGACCGCCCCCGCGGCGCGGATCGCAGGGGCCGCCTCGGCGAGCACCACCGGGTCGAGGTCGGTGAGCGGCAGCACGGCCCTCACGCCCTCCGCGCGGCACGCCGCGGCGACCGCGTCCCCGTAGCCCGGGTCGCCCACCGCCGGCAGCGCCACCACGCCGTCGGCGTGGAACAGCGACGGCGACAGCGGGTCGAGGTCGCTGACCAGCACCCGCCCGGCGTGCGGCCCGGCGGCCAGGGCGGCGCGGAACGCCAGCACGATGTCGACCCGCTGGCCGGCGCAGGTCAGCAGCACGTTCACGTCAGCCATCGGCGGCTCCGGGTCCGGGGAGGTCGAACCCGCCGCGCGGGCCCTTGTAGGTCCCCTCGCGCCGCAGCACGATCAGGGCCGTCCGCAGCATGATCGCCAGATCGCGGCGCATCGTCCAGCGGTCGACGTACGTCACGTCGATCTCGATCCGCTCGGACCAGGGGATGGCGTTGCGGCCGCTCACCTGCGCCAGCCCGGTCAGGCCGGGGCGCGCGAGCAGGCGGCGCCGCTGGTGGGGCGTGTACCGCTCCACCTGTGATGCGACGGTGGGCCGCGGGCCCACCAGGCTCATGTCGCCGCGCACGATGTTCCACAGCTGGGGCAGCTCGTCGAGGGACAGGCGCCGCAGCGTGTGGCCGAGGCGCGTGATGCGGTCGTCGCCGGCCAGCACCGCCAGGCCGGCGCCCATGCCCTCGGCCCCCACCACCATCGTGCGGAACTTGAGGAGGGTGAACGGCCGGCCGGCGAACCCGATCCGCTGCTGGCGGAACAGCGCGGGACCGGGCGAGTCGCGCCGCACCAGCACGGCCAGGGCGGCCATGACCGGCGCGCTCAGGATCAGGAGGGGCACGGCGACCAGCAGGTCGACGACCCGCTTCGCCCGCCCGCCGACGGGCTCCACGACGTCAGCGCGCAACCGACTCCACCACCGCGACGAACCGGGCGGCCAGGCGGGCCCGGTCGTAGTGCTCGAGCGCGTACGCGCGGCCCCGCTCGCCCATCGCCCGGGCGCCGTCGCGGTCGGCGGCCAGGTCGCGGATGGCGCCGGCCAGGGCCGCGCCGTCCTCGGGCGGCACGGCCACCCCGCAGCCGGCCGCCTCGACCATCCGGGTCAGCTCCCCGGCGGGGGCCGACGCGATGATCGGGCGCGCGGCGCCGAGGTAGTCGAACGCCTTGTTCGGCAGCGCCCCGGCGAACAGCGGGTTGTCCTGATACGGCAGCACGCAGGCGTCGGCGCGCGCCAGCCACGACGGCACCTCGCGCTTGGGGACGGGGTCCACGAACGTCACGTTCGCCAGGTCGCGCCGGCGCGCCTCCTCCACCAGCGCCGGCTTGCGGTCCCCGCCACCGACGAGCACGACCCGGACGCCGCTGTCGTCGCGCAGGCGGCCGGCGGCGTCGAGGACGGTCTCGAGGGAGCTGTAGGTGCCGTGGGCGCCCACGTACATCGCCACGAACGCGTCGTCCGGCACGGGCGCGGCGGCGGCCGGGGCGTCGTCGGCGCCGATCTCCAGGTCGACCCCGTTGGTGATGAGCTCGACCTTCCCGGCGGGGACGCCCTGGGCAAGGATGCCGTCGCGGATGCCCTCGGTCAGCGCGACGATGCGGTCGGCGCGGGCGTAGCAGAAGCGCTCGAGGCGACGGGACACCGCGATGATGCGCCGGTCGGTCAGCAGCCCCATCGCGATCGCCGAGTCGGGGAACAGGTCGCGCACCTCCAGCACGAAGGGGGCGCGCCGGGCCGCCGCGAGGGCGGCCGCGGCGGCGGCCGACGGCAGGGACGGCGAGCTGGCGACCACCACGTCGGGGCGGGGCGACCGGATCCCGGCGACCGCCGACCACCACGCGAACGTGCCGTAGCTGCTGATCCGCGAGCGCAGGTCGCGGCCGTAGCCGGGGGTGGAGTAGGTGCGCCACACGTCGATGCCGTCCTCGACCTCGTGGACCATCCTCCGCCCCCGGTAGCGCTCGGGGATCGCGCGCTCCTTGTGTTGCACGTAGGAGGTCACGACGGTCACGTGGTGTCCCGCCCGGGCGAGGGCCCGGGTGTGCTGCCAGTGGCGTACGCCGCCCGGCTGGTCGGCGTTGACGAAGTACTGGGAGACGTAGTGGACCCTCAGGGCTCCAGGACCTCCGCGTACAGCGAGGTGAGGGCCCGGGCCTGGGGCTCGAACCCGAGCCCGTCGAGGAACGCCGCCCGCCCGGCGGCGCCCATCGCGGCGGCCTCGCCACCGGGGCCCAGAAGCAGGTCGAGCGCCGCGGCGTGCGCCGCGGCGTCGTCCGGGGGGACGACGATCCCGCACCCCGTCGCGCGCACGATGGCGCCCATCCGGCCGAGGTCGCCGGCCACCACGGGGCGCCCGGCGGCCATCGCCTCCACCAGCTTCGTCGGCACCGCGCGATCGTAGTTGCCGTGGCGCTGCAGCGGGATCCAGGCCACGCGCGCGGCGGCGAGCAGCCCGGGCACCTCCGCGTGGTCGACGGCGCCGAGGGCGGTGGCACCCTCCGGCAACTCCCCGGGGTCGCCGGGCCCGGCCAGCACCAGGCGGGCCCCCGGGACGGCCACCCGCGGGAACGCCCGCTTCATCAGGTCCAGGCCGCGCAGCGGGCCGATCCCGCCCACGTAGAGGGCGACGGGGTCGTCGGGCAGCGGCGCGGGCTCGGGGAACGCGTCCGACCAGGGCGAGTTGGTGACGCTCACGGCGCGGGCCCCGGCGGCGGCGAAGCGGGCGGCGAGGTCCTCGTTGGCGGTCACCACGCCGTCCAGCCGGCGGGCGGCGGCCCGCTCCAGGCGCTCCACCGCCAGGGCCAGCGGCACGCGCAGGGGCGCCGGCAGCCAGCGCTTGGTGCGGGTCGTCTGTCCCAGGTACTCGTGGACGTCGTACACCACCGGACGCCCGGACCGCGCGAGCCAGAGGGCCGCGGGCAGCAGCTCGGGGTCGTGGACGTGGTACACGTCGGCGTCCCGGGCGCGGGCGGCGCGCGCCAGCCGCCACCCCGCGGCCAGCCGTGCGGCGCGCCGCACCGGCTCGCGTGGCGCCGCCACCCACGCCCCGGCGCCCGCGGCGGCCGCGGCGCGCGCCTCCTTGTGGAAGATGCGCACGTCGCGGGGGCGGTGCACGCTCGTCACGTGGACCACCCGCCGCCCGCGCAGGTCGGCGCCGGCGCCGGGCGCCTCGGGGTCGCCTGCCGGCCCGAGCGCGGCGCCGCGGGCGGCGAGCGCGTCGAGCAGGTCGCCCCACAGGGCCCCGTAGCCGGGGGCGCGGTCGTCGGCGAGGTACGTGTTGTGCCACAGCAGGGCGGCGCGGCCGCCGTGCTCGCGCACGCGATCGAGCAC
>DASSBX010000117.1:0-3142 GCA_035698305.1 Miltoncostaeaceae bacterium
TCAGCGTCATGACCTCCCAGAAGCCGAGGAAGAGGACGGGGTCGCGGGCCACCAGGAGCCCTGCGAGCGCGAGCGGGAACAGCCCGCTCAGCACGCCGATCGCGCGGGGGTGCGCCGAGCGCGGCAGGTACGCCACCGCGGCCACCGCGGCCGGCGCGCCCGTCGCGCCCAGCACCAGCAGGAAGAAGCCCGAGAGCGGGTCGATGCCGATCGCGAGCCGGAAATCGCTCGTGAACCCCGAGCCGGCCGCGTCGCCCGTGAGGAGCGCGGTGCACCCCGCCACGCCGAGCAGGGCGAGGCCCAGGGCCTGGACCCAGAGCGCCGGCGCGAGACGTCCCCGAACGGCGGCCAGGACCGCGCCGCCCGCCAGCATCCCTGCCCCGGCGAGCGCGAACAGCGCGAGCGGACTCAGGAGCGCGGCCGGCGGCTCGTCGCTCGCCCTCGTGCTGTGATATCTGTAAGTCTTATAAGACTTCCATAATAGGCAGGGATCCCGGGGCGTTTCAAGGCGCCGCCCGGGGCGCCGACCCGGGCGCCGGTGCACGGCCGGGTCTCCCGCGGCGGGCCGCCCGTTCCCGCGGCTCAACTGGGACGCCGCGGGACCGATCACCTGGGGATGGGAGGTGACCTCAGCCGCGGGCGCGCGCGACTCGTGACGCTCCTCGCCGCGGGCCTGGTCGTCGTCGTCCCGGGGGCCGCCTCCGGAGACCCCTCCGACACGACCCCGCCCGACGTGTGGGTGTCGGGCGCCACCGGCGCGTGGAGCAACGCCGCGTCGGTCACGGTGTCCGCCACCGCCGACGACCCCGGGTCGGGCGTCTCGACGGTGGAGCACCGCACCTCCGGCGACGGCGGCGCCACGTGGAGCGCCCCGGCCGCCGGCGACAGCGTCGACGTGGCCGCGGAGGGCACGACCCTCGTCCAGTTCCGGGCCACCGACAACGCGGCCAACACCTCGTCGTGGAGCGTCGCCACACCGGGGGCGGGGGGCAGCGTGCGCCTGGACCGCACGGCCCCGACGGCGCCGGGCGCGCCCCCCGATCAGGTTGCGGGCGTCATCGCCTGGCTCGACGCGTCCGATGCGTCGACGATCACCGCCTCGGGCAACGCGATCAGCAGGTGGGCCGACCGCAGCGGCCACGGCAACGACGCCACCCAGGCGGTCCCGGGCAACCGGCCGACCACCGTCGCGGCGGTCCAGAACGGCCGGGCCGTCGTCCGCTTCGCGAGCGGCGGGACGCAGTGGCTGACCCTGCCGTCGCTCACCCCCCGCGCCATCCTGGTGGCGGGCCGCAAGCAGGCGCTCGGAAACGCCAACGTCATCATCGGCGCCGCCGCCGCGAGCGACTCGTACCTGGCGTTCGGCACCTCGAGCGGCCTCGGCAACGCCATCGCCCAGAACGGCTCGGGCGCGGCCCTGGCCCCCAGCGCCAGCGAGGCGTCGTGGCAGGTGCTGGGCGGCGTCGACGACGGCTCCAGCATCACCGCCTACCGCAACGGGGCCGCTGGGTCGGGGGCGTCCACGGGCGGCGCGGTGTGGGCGGTGGACGGCATCGCCGTGAACCCGAGCGCGAGCTTCCGCCTGGCCGGCGACCTGGGCGAGGTGGTCCTGTTCGACCGCGTCCCCACCGTCGCCGACCGGCAGCTGATGGAGGGGTACCTGGCGTGGCGGTGGGGCACGCAGGCCGGCCTCATCCCCGGCCACCCGTTCGCGGGCGCGTCGCCCGGCGCGTACGGCGGGTCCACCACCTGGAGCACCAGCGCCCCCCGCACCGTCTCGGTGAGCGGCGGGTCGGACGGCCTCTCCGGCATCGACTCCTACGAGTCGCGGACCAGCACCGACGGCGGCGCCACGTGGAGCCCGCCCCAGGCCGGCGCGAGCGTGTCGGTCGGCAGCGACGGCGAGACCCTGGTGCAGTTCCGGGCGTACGACGCCGCGGGCAACGCCTCGGCCTGGGCGCCGGACGCCGGCACCGCCGCCGCGACCGTCCGCATCGACCGGGTGGCGCCGACCGTGACCCCCTCGGGCGCCACCGGCGCCTGGACGAGCGCCCCGTCGGTCACCGTGGCCGCGAACGCCGCCGACGCCGCCTCCGGCATCGCCACCGTGCAGTACCGCACGTCGTTCAACGGCGGGGCGTTCACCTCGCCGATGACGGGGGCCTCGGTGAACGTGACGACGGAGGGGGAGACCCTCGTCCAGTTCCGGGCCACCGACGCCGCCGGCAACGTCGGCGCGTGGAGCACGGCCACCTCCGGCGGCGCGGGCAGCGTCCGCATCGACCGCACCGGCCCGCCCACTGCGCCGGCCGTCTCGGGCGCCACCGGCGCGTGGGGCAACGTCGCCTCGCGGACCGTGAGCGCGAGCGGCGGGAGCGACACCGGCGCGGGGATCGGCGGCTACGAGTCGCGCACCTCCACCGACGGCGGCGGCACGTGGTCGGCACCCGCCTCGGGGCCGTCGGTGGACGTCACCGCCGAGGGCGAGACCCTCGTCCAGTTCCGGGCCGTCGACGCCGTCGGCAGCACCGGCCCGTGGAGCACGGCCACCTCCGGCGGCGCCGGGTCGGTGCGCCTCGACCGCACCGACCCGTCCAGCCCGTCGGCGTCGGGCGGGTCCGCCGTCTGGGCGAACGCCCCCTCCGCCACCATCACCGCGGCCGGCGGCGCCGACGGCGGCTCCGGCATGGCCGGTCACCGGTGGTCGTCGAGCGCGGACGGCGGCGCCACGTGGGGTGCCCCGCAGTCCGGCTCGAGCGCCGTCATCACCGCGCAGGGGGAGACCCTGGTGCGGTTCGGGTCGGTCGATGTCGCCGGGAACGCCTCGGCGTGGACGGCCCCCGAGACGGTGCGCCTGGACCGCACCAACCCGACGGTGCCGGTGGCCGGGGCCACCGGGGCCTGGACGAACGCCGCCACCGTGACGGTCACGGCGACGCCCGCCGACTCCATGTCGACGGTCGCCTCCACCGAGCACCGCACGTCCACCGACGGCGGCGCGAGCTGGTCGTCGCCTGCGGCCGGCACCTCCGTGGCGGTGACGGCCGAGGGCGTCACCCTCGTGCAGTTCCGGGCGACGGACGCGGCGGGCAACACCTCCGCGTGGTCGGCGGCCGCCCCCGGCGCCGCCGGCAGCGGCCGC
>DASSBX010000118.1:0-7275 GCA_035698305.1 Miltoncostaeaceae bacterium
GTGGAGCAGGAGGGCGTCGAGGTGCTCGTCGCCGCCGCCGCCCGCGGGCGCATGGAGCGAACGCTGCTGGGCGGCTTCGCGTCGCAGCTCGCCTACCACGCGCCGTGCTCCGTGATGTTCGTCCACCCAGAGCGCGCCGCCGACGGCGCCGCGCTCCCCGCCGCGGCGTCCGCCGCGCAGTAGCCGTTGGGTGACCGGGCCACCCGGGCGGCCCGGTCACCCCTCCCCGTGGCGCACCACGAGGACCGGGCACGGGGCGTGGTCGACCACGTGGCGAATGACCGGCCCCAGCACGGACATGCCCCAGCGCCCCGGGTGCCGCGACGTGACGACAAGGATGTCGGCCCCGGCCACCTCCGCCCACCGGCAGATCGCCGGCCCGGGGGCGCCGCGGAGGATCAGGCGCTCGTCGGCGGCGACGTCCTGCGCCGCCGCCTCCACCAGCCGCCGCGCCCGGGTCTCGCCGTCGCCGACGCCCTCGCCGGCGCCCGTCGGGGAGCGGCCGGCGACGTGCAGCACGCTGAGCCTGCCGTCCGGGCCGGCCAGCGCCCGCCCGACCACCACGGCCGCGGCGTCGCCCGGGGCGCCGTCGACGCAGCAGGCGACGTGCCGGCCGCGGGCTCCGCCGCGTGTCTGCGCCGCCTCCATGCGCGGCTCAGCCGGGCGGCCCGGCGCCGTCGATCAGCGCGAGCGCGGCGTCCAGCACGTCGCCGGGCGGGGGCAGGGTCCCGACCGCCGTCGCCTCGGGCCACGGGTCGGTCTCGGCGCGCATGGCCCGTCCGACCGCTGGCCCCGCGTCCGACGGGTCGCCGCCGGCGCGGCGGCGCTCAAGCATCCGGGCGTCCGCCACCTCCGGCGGCAGCTCGCAGCGCAGCTCCACCATGTCGGCGCCGTGCCTCGCGCCGACGCGCCGTGCGGCGTCGCGCTCACCGGCCGAGCGCCACGATGCGTCGAGCACCACCGTCTCCCCGTGCGCGAGGGCGGGCGCGGCGCGCGCCAGCAGGTCCTGGTAGACGCCGCCGGTCACGTCCGGGTGGTAGATCCCCTGCTCCCACGGCGCCGGCGCGCCGGCGCCGGCCGGGACCCTCTCCCGTTGCTTGCGCACGACGTCCGAGCGCAGCACGCGCCCCCCGAGCTCCCGGCCGAGCCCTGCGGCGAGCGTCGACTTGCCGCTGCCGGGCGGGCCGCCCACCAGGATGAGCCGCACCCGCGTCCGCTCCAGGTGCGCGACCGCGAGGCTGTGGAGCCGGCGGGCCATGACGGCCGCGCCGGCACGTCCTTGCACGGCGCGGAGCGCCGCGACCTTCGAGCGCACGTGGGCGCGGTAGGCGACGTAGTGGCCGAGCAGCGACGATGGATGCGTCTCGCCGAGGGACGCCGACCACTCGTCGATGAGGGCCGCGGCGAGCCCGGCGTGGCCGCGCGCCTCCAGGTCCATGGCCAGGAAGGCCACGTCCAGCAGCACGTCGCCGTGCCGCAGCCGCGGCGCGAAGGCGAGACAGTCGAGGATGCGGGGCCCGTCGTCGAGCATGTACACGTCGTCGGCCAGCAGGTCGCCGTGGCCGTCGCGTATCCAGCCGTCCTCGACGCGGGTCTCGAACATCGGCCCGCGCCCCCGGATGTACGCGTGGGCCAGCGCCCGCGCGCGGGCCACCTGGCCGGCGGGGACGACCCCCGGGGCGTCGCGGCCGAGGGCGTCCAGGCCTTCGTCCCAGAGCCCCACCACGTGCCCGGGCAGGCCGGCGCGCGACACGGCGTCGCCCGTGGGCGAGGCGTCGTGGAGGGCGGCGACGGCACGCCCCACCTCGCGGACCAGCCGCTCGGCGCCGGGGTCGTCAAGCAGGCGGCTGAGGGACCGGTCGGCCGGCATCCGCCGCATCGCGATGAGGTGGTCGATCGGCGTGCCGTCCCCGCGCGTCACGTCGAGCACCCCGAGGTACACGTCGGGGGCGAAGCGCCGGTTCACCTCCGTCTCCTGCAGGCAGGCCGCCAGGCGCGCCTCGCGGCGGCGATGGTCCAGGAACCCGAGGTCCACCGGCTTCAGGAGCTTGTAGGCGCGATCCCCGATCATCGAGACGACGGAGATGTGGGTCTCCCGCACCTCTGCGGGGGCGGTGCCGCTCATGGCGCGCGGGCCCCCTCGACGAGGAGGACGGCGCAGGGCGCGCGCTCCAGCAGCTGGTCGGCCAGCCGCCCGGCCGTGAGGCCCGGGGGCCGGCCGGCCCCGGTGCCCACCACGATCACATTAGGCCGCTCGCTGCGCGCCCAGTCGCACACCGCGTCGCCCGGGTCGTCGGTCAGGAACACCGGCTCGGCGCCGGGCAGGCCGGCGCCGCGCAGGCGCAGCCAGTCGTCGCGCAGCCGGTCCGGCCCGCGCGTCTCGCCGTCCGGCGTCGCATGGAGCAGGCTCAGCCGGCCGTCCGCATCGCGCCACAGGTCGACGGCCATGGCGAGCGCGGCGGCGCCGGACGCCGTGCCGTCGACCCAGCACGCGACGTGGCCGAAGGGGTGGGTCACTCGTGCTCGCGGAATGCCATCGCGCTCGCGATTATCGCCCCGATCGCCAGCAGTGCCCACACCCCGTACAGGAACATGATGCCGACCATCGCCGCCTCCTCTCGCGGAGATCAGATCCGATGGCCGCATGATCGGATCCCGCGGGACGCGCGGCATGAGGGCGGCGACCGATTCGCGCGTCGGGTTTCCCGCGGCCCCCGTCCGCGGGTCGCCGGAGGGTGTCGGCCGGACCGGCGGGCGATGATGCGGGGACATGGTCCAACGGCCGCCCCGCCGCCCGCGCCGCCCACCGCCCGGACGTGCGGCGGCGCACAGGGTCCACCGCCTGCGCCTCGCGCGGCCGGCGGGCATCGTGGGCCTTCTGGCCGTCCTGGGCCCCGGGCTGCTGGCCGGCCTGTCCGACGACGACCCCGCGGGGATCACCACCTACTCGATCCTCGGCGCCGAGGAGGGCTACGCCCTGCTGTGGGTCATCGCGCTCTCCACGGTCGCGCTGATCGTGTTCCACGAGCTGGCCGCCCGCACCGGCGTGGTCACGGGCCGCGGCCTGGTGGCGCTGGTGGCGGAGCGCCTCGGGCGCCGCACGGGCGCGGTGGTCACGGCGACCCTCATCCTGGGCAACAGCGGCACCCTCTGCGCCGAGCTGGCGGGGATCGCCCTCGGCGGAGAGACCCTCGGCGTGAGCCGCTACGTCATGGTGCCGATCGCGGCCGTGGCGGTGTCGGCGCTGGTGCTCGGGAGCGGCTTCCACCGCGTCGAGCACGTGCTGCTGGCGCTCAGCCTGGCGCTGGCGGCCTACATCGTCGCGGGGTTCCTGGCCGGCCCGGATTGGATGGCGGTGGGGCGCGGGCTGGTGCGGCCCACGGTGCCGTCGTCCGAGCAGGGCCTGGCAATCGCGGTGGCGACGATCGGCACCACGCTCGCCCCATGGGGACTGGCGTTCATGCAGAGCTACGCCGTCGACAAGCGCCTCACGACGGGGCAGCTGCGCGACGAGCGGATCGACGTGACGACGGGGGCGGTGCTGACGGGGGTCATCGGCGTGTTCGTGGCGGTCGCCTGCGCGGCGACGCTCCACCCGGCCGGCGTGACCATCGAGTCCGGCGACGACGCGGCCCGGGCCCTCGAGCCCCTCGCCGGGTCCGCTGCCGCCCTGCTGTTCGGGCTCGGCATCGTCGGGGCAGGTCTGCTCGCAGCCGCGATCGTGCCCCTCGCCACCGCGTACTCGGTCTGCGAGCTCGGGGGGCGGCCGTCGGGGCTCGACCGGCACCCTCGCGAGGCCCCGGCGTTCTACGGCACCTACGTCGGGGCGATGGCGGTCGCGGCCGCCGTGATCCTCGTGCCCGGCGTCCCGCTCGTCCCGGTGCTGGCGGGGACGCAGGTGCTCAACGCGGTGCTGCTGCTGGGCGTGCTGCCGGTCATGGTGCGCCTGGGGCGCGATCCCTCGGTCCTGGGCGAGCACCGCCTGCGGCGCGGCGGGACGGTCGCGTGCGTCGTCGCGATCGCCGGCATCGCCGCCGCATGCGCCCTGCTCGCCGTCACCGCCGTCGGGTGAGGCCTGCCGCCGTGCCCGGCCGGGTCGCGGTGTCCGGGGGGTCGGCCCCCTCGCGTCGCGCGAGCCACGGGATCCGCCGCACCGACACCAGGACGGCAATGCCCGCGAGCAGGGTGAGGCATGCCGCCCACCACACCTCGGCGGGCGGGCGGGTGAGGGCGAAGTAGTCGCGCAGGAACGGGATCTGCAGCCCCAGCACCAGGGCGAGCGCGAAGCCGGCGACCATGCCCCACACCCAGGGCCGGATCCTCCGCCGCTCCAAACCCCGCTCCACCTCGATCACGATCGCCAGGCCCATGCCGGTGGTGATGAGCACGGCCGCGGTGCGGCCGTCGGTGACCGATGCGCCGAGGGGGCCGCGCACCACCAGGTAGCCGGCGACGATCGTCGCGGCGGTCACCACCCCGGCGGGCACCACGAACGCGAGCAGGCTCCGCATGAAGCCCTCGCGCCGCACCGGCCCCTCAGACGGGGCGAGCGCCAGGAAGAACGCCGGCACGCCGATCGTGAGCGTCGAGGCGATCGTGATCTGCCGCGCCAGGAACGGGTAGGCGATCGGCGCCAGGCCCAGCGTGGCCAGCACCAGCGCCGAGTAGACCGACTTCGCGACGAACAGCTTCGCCACGCGGTGGGTGTTGCGGATGATGCGGCGTCCCTCGGCCACCGCCCGGGGCACGGTGGCGAACGAGTTGGACAGCAGCACCAGGCCGGCGACGCCCTTCGCGATCTGGCTGCCCTGGCCCATCGCGATGCCGAGGCGCGCCTCCTTCAGCGCCAGGACGTCGTTGACGCCGTCCCCGGTCATCGCCACGTAGCGCCCGCGGGAGGTCATCACCTGCACCAGCGCCCGCTTCTGCTCGGGGGTGATGCGGCCGAACACGGCAGTGGCCTCGGCGATGTCGGCCAGCGCGTCACGGTCGTCGGGCAGGTCGGCGCCCGATATCGCCGGGCCGTCGGCGCCGGGGATGCCCGCCGCGAGCGCCACGGCCCGCACCGTGTCGGGCGCATCGCCGGAGATCACCCTCGTCCGGACCCCCTCCCGGGTCAGGAAGGCCACCGTCTCGGCCGCCTCGGGCCGCATCGCCTCGGCCAGGACCACGATCCCGAGCGGCGCCAGGCCCTCCGGCAGGGCCTCTCCGTCGACGCCCGCCGCGGTGCGGGCGACCAGGATCACTCGCCGCCCCGACGTCGCGAGGTCTGCGACCCGCGCGTCGAGGCCGGCGCCCAGGGGCACGCCGGCGCGCGCGAGCACGTCGGGCGCGCCCATCACCACGGTGCCCTCGTCCGCGACCTGCACGGCGCTCCACTTGCGGGCGGACGAGAACGGCACCTCGCCCACCACCGCCACCTCGGCCGGCGGCACCGCGTCGGCGATGGCGCGCAGCGTCGAGTTCAGCACCGCCGATCCGCCCGCCAGCGCGGCGAGGGCGTCGCGCAGCCCGCCGTCCGGTCCGCCGCCGGGCGTCTCCAGCGACTCCACCCGCAGCCGGTTGTCGGTGAGCGTGCCGGTCTTGTCGAGGCACAGGGTGTCCACCGACGCCAGGCTCTCGATCGCGCTGAGGCGCTGCGCCAGCGTGCCGAGCCGCGCGAGCCGGACCGCCGCCACGGCGAACGTGAGGCTCGTCAGCAGCACCAGCCCCTCCGGGACCAGCGGCACCAGGGCGGCGGTCACGCGCGACGCCGCGTCCTGCGCGTCGGTCCCGCGGAACCACAGCGACACCCCCAGGGCGACGGCGAGGGGGATCATGACGGCGACGGTGAGGCGCAGGATCCGGTTCACGTCCTGCTGCAGGGGGCTCAGCTCGTCGCGGGTGCCGCGGGCCTCGTGCGCGAGCCGCTGGGCGAAGCTCTCGACGCCGACAGCGTCGACGCGCAGCTCGCCGACCCCCGCGACGCAGTAGGCCCCCGACAGCACCCGGTCGCCGGGCTCGCGCGCCACCGGGTCGCTCTCGCCGGTCAGCACCGACTCGTCCATCGACAGGCCGCGCGACGCGGTGACCACCCCGTCAGCCACCAGCTGGTCGCCCGGCTCCAGCCGCAGCACGTCGCCCGCCGCCACCTGCGCGACCGGCACCAGCTCCACCTCGCCGTCGCGCAGGCGCCGCGCCCGCGGCGCCACCAGCACGGCCAGCCGGTCGAGCACCCGCTTCGCCCGGATCTCCTGGACGATCCCGATGGCGCTGTTGGCGATGATCACGCCCCCGAACAGCGCGTCCTTGGGGTCGCCGACCGTCAGGGTCAGCACCAGCAGCGCGCCGAGCACCAGGTTGAACAGCGTGAAGACGTTGGAGGCGACGATCTCCGCGTACGTGCGGCTGCCGCCGGCCTCCCGGCGCCGTCTGCGGCCGATTACCGACATGCGGGTCGGCGCCCTCCCGGATGGCGGCCGCGCGCCGGCGCCGGAGGATGGCCTCCCAACCGAGAGGAGGCACGATGACCGAGATCACCGCCGACGCGTCCACCCGCCTCCGCGACGCGCGCGTGAGCGACGCGATGACCGCCGAGATCGTCACCTGCACGTCCGACGTGCCCCTCGCGGAGGTCGCGGACCTGATGGTCGCGCACCGCATCCACAGCGTCGTGGTGCTCGCCCCGCCGGCCGCCGACCCGCTCGGCGAGGTTGCCGAGTGGAGCGTGCTCAGCGACATCGACCTGGTCGCCGCGGCGCCGTGGGTCGACGCCCTGGCGGGCGCGGGGGCCATCGCCGCATCGCCTCGCGTCGTGGTGCGTCCCGACGACAGCCTGGCCGCCGCGGCGCTCGCGATGGCCGAGAACGCCACCGCCCACGTGCTGGTGGTCGGCGACGCGGGGGACGAGCCCGTGGGGATCCTCTCCGCGCTCGACGTGGCACGCGCGATGGCGGCCGCGGGCATGGCGGAGGGCGCGCCCCGGCGGGAGGCGCCGGAGGCGTCGGTGCGTCCCGGCGACCGGCTCGTCATCACCGCCCACCAGCAGGGCGGCCGGCCCCGTGACGCCGAGGTGCTGGAGGCGCGCGGCCCGGACGGCGGCCCGCCGTACCTCGTCCGGTGGCAGGACACCGGTCGCGTGTCGCTGCACTACCCCGGGTCGGACGCCCGCGTGGAGCACCTGGCGGGGCGCTAGCGCCCCTCGTCCAGCAGGCCCGCGTCGAGCGCGGCGCGCACGAGCCCCGCCCGCGTGGTGACGCGCAGCTTGGCCATCACGTGGGCGCGGTGGCTCTCCAC
>DASSBX010000119.1:0-2181 GCA_035698305.1 Miltoncostaeaceae bacterium
CGGCGTGCGAGAGCAGGACGTTGTCGTACACGGGCAGGAAGCGCGGCGGCGCGGGGGCGTCCGGGCCGGGGCGGGGCGCATCGTCCACGTCCAGCAGCTCGCGGCCGCACTCGTCGCGGAACGCCCGCAGGCGCGGGCGCAGGCCCTCCAGCACCGGCCGCCTCGACGGGAGCCCCGACCAGGCGGCCAGGTCGGCCGGCGTCGCCGGCCCGAACGCGGCGAGGTAGCGGAGCGCGATGCGCCTCAGGTCGGGCCGGGCGACGAGGGGCCGCCCCAGCCACGCCTCGGCGTCGGCCAGGGTCACCTGCCGCGCCATCCCCCACCCCCCCCGCGGCGGCACCTGCACCAGGGGGATGTGGTTGCGGCACAGGTAGGCGAGCGCGCCGGGCGTGCGGTCCGGGAAGTTGCGGGCGAGCTCCGCGCGCAGCTGCGGGATGGTGCGCGGCTCGGCCAGGAACGGCCGCGCGACCCGCAGGACGGGCTCCGGGTCGACCGTCGCGAGCTCGTCCCCGTACTGCCCGTGGACGGTCAGCTCGCGGTCCAGGATCGGCTGCACCGGCGGCCGCAGCTCCAGGCAGTCGTCGGCGGTGACGAGGTGGATCGTCCCGCGCATCAGCACGATCCGGACGGCCTCGCGCCCCGTGAGCAGCCGGGCGAGGGCCTGCGGCCGGAAGCCCCTCACCCGGCTCCAGAGGCCGACGTAGGGGTCGAGCGGCTCCTGCGCCTGCATCCCCACGAGGCGCGCCAGTGCCTCCCGCGCGGACAGCTCGGCCCGCTCCAGGAGCATCTGGCGCGCGAGCGTGGCCCGGTTGAGCGCCCGCGCGCCGATCGGCTCGGCGGCCATGCCTCAGCCTTCGGGCGGCGCCTCCCTGGCCTGCGCCAGCAGCACGCCCCACGGGCCCCCCAGCGCCAGGCGCAGCCCGTCAGGCGACCAGGCGGCGGCCCGGACCCCGCGTACCCAGCGCACCACGCTGCGGTCCTCCCGGAGGATGGCCAGCACGTCGAACCGCCCCTCGCGGGTGAATGCGGCGAGCACCGTCCCGGTGGGGTCGGCGACCATGCCGGGCAGGTCGCCGTCGCCGAGCGCGGCCGGGTGGATCTGCGGCGGGATGGCGGCGGCGGGGTCCTCGGCCGGCCGCTCCTCCTGCATCAGCGTCAGGTCGGGCACCGACCAGGCGCGCCGGACGCCGGCGCTGGCGCCGCGCAGGACGGCCCCGTCGTCGTCGAACGCCAGGGTCAGGGCGGGCTCGCGGGCGGCGGCCACGACGGTGACCGGCCCGATGCCCGCGACCGGCGAGCCGGGCTCGACGCCGGCGAGCGTGAGCCCCACGTCCGGCGGCGGCGACAGCATCAGGCCGGTGGGCGGCAGCGGACGCCGCCTGCCGGGGCGGCCGGACTGGGAGAAGACGGAGCTCACGATGCTCCACGGGCCCGGGTCGTCGCGAAGGAACTCCGGCGGGGGCAGTGGTCGCGTGCTCATGCGTCCTCCTCGGGTGCGGTGATCCAGGCGCAGCCCCAGTCGCCGGCGACGAGCAGTCCGTCGCGCGCGGGCGACGGGGCGATGGCGCGCGCCCCCTCGACGAGCCGGGCGATGGCGCCCCCGGGGGTGACGAGGGCGGCCACGGGGTCGGCGCCGTCCGGCGTGCCGAGCGCGATCAGGGCGCCGTCCGCCGACACGGCGAGCGCCGTCGCGCCGGGGACCGGCGACGGCCACGACGCCAGCGGGGCTGCGCGTCCGGGCTCCCACACGCTGACGCTGCCGTCCTCGTGGCGCGCCGCCAGCACGGGCGCCGCCGCGGCGGCGGCGAGCGCGACGATGGCGGAGCCGGCGGCGGCCGCGCCGCCCGGCTCGCGGGGCGCGGCGCCCGCCGCGACCCACAGGCTCCCGTCCGACGCGTAGGCGATCGCGGCGCCGCCGCCGGGGCGGCGCGCGGCCGGCTGCTCCTCGCCGAGCCGCCACTCCACCACCTCGCCGTCCGCGACGGCCGCCACGGCGCGGCCGTCGGCGCGGATCGCGACGGGCCCGGGCCCGAGGTCCGCGGCGATGTCGCCGAGGCTCGGCAGCACCACGGCGCGCCAGCCGCCGTCGGCGTGCAGCAGGCCGGCGTTGGCCTCGGCGGCGCCCACCGTGCGGTCCAGGCCGGGCGGCCGCCGGTCGTGGATCACCACCGTCTGCGGCAG
>DASSBX010000120.1:0-2087 GCA_035698305.1 Miltoncostaeaceae bacterium
AGGCCGTTGGTGACCCGGACCGTGCCGTCCGGCGCCTCCTCCAGGCCGTAGGACCGGCTCGACACCCACGCCACCGCGCCCGCTGCGATCAGCAGCAGCACCACGGCGCCCGCCACCATCGGGATCACGCGCGAGCGGCGCCGGCGCACCGGCTCCAGCACCTTCGGCGGCCGGGTGGTGGCCCCGTCCGGGCGGCCGGCGTGGCCGTGCACGCCGCCGAGCACGCGCATCTCGCCGACCGTCGCGGCGGCGGTGTCGCCGTCGCCGTCGCCCTCGCCGGGCGCGAGGGCCGGCGCCTCGGCGGTGTCGCCGGAGCGGTCCTCCTCGCGCGCCACCCGGGCCAGCACCACCGTCACGTTGTCGGCGCCGCCCGCTCCGTTCGCCAGGTTCACGAGACCCCGGGCCGCGGCGTCCAGGCGCTCGGTCCGGGCCAGCACCTCCGCGATCGCCGCCTCCGGCACGTACGACGACAGGCCGTCGCTGCAGAGCAGCACGACGTCGCCGTCCTCCAGGTCGACGTGCACCACGTCGGCGTCGACGCCCTCCTCCGCCCCGAGGGCGCGGGTGATCACGTTGCGGTGCGGGTGGGTCTCGGCCTCCTCGCGGGTGATGCTGCCGCGCCGCACCAGCTCGGCCACCACCGAGTGGTCCTCGGTGACCTGGCGCAGCTCCCCGCCGCGCCACAGGTACGCGCGGGAGTCGCCGACGTGCACCACGTCGAGCCGCCCGTCGTCGAGCATCGCCGCGGTGAGGGTGGTGCCCATCCCGGACTTGTCCGGGTCGTCCCTGGCGACGCGCCGGATCGCCCGGTTCGCCCGCTCCACCGCGCCGCGCACGTCGCCCTCGTGGACGGGGCCCACGAGCCTGCCGACCGAGTCGATCGCCATCTGCGCGGCCACCTCCCCCGCCTTCGCGCCGCCCATCCCGTCGGCGACGACGAGCACCCGGGGGCTCGCGAGGGCCCGGTCCTCGTTGTGGTGGCGGATCCGGCCGGTGTCGGAGAGGTATGCGACCTCCACCAGGGCCAGCGGGCGGTCCGCGGTGCCCTCGGCCATGGGCTACTCCTGGTAGCGGAGGATCGTCTGGCCGATCCGCAGCACGTCGTGGACCTTGAGCTGAGCGTCCGAGTCGATGCGCCGGTCGTTGAGGAACGTCCCGTTGGTGGAGCCGAGGTCCTGGACCCAGTGGTACGCGCCGCGCCGCATGATCCGCGCGTGCGTGTGGGAGACGAACTGGTCGGCGATGGAGAGCTCCGCCGCGTCCGAGCGGCCGATGGTGATCCCCTCGGCCAGGGGGATCACGCGGCCCACCTCGAGCGACGGCGACGTCTCCACGACCAGCCGCGGCTCGACGTTGGCGGACAGGTCGATGCGCCCCGAGCCCTCGCGGGCCGGCCGCTCCTCGGCCTCGGGCACGTTGGTGGCCGCCGCGAACAGCGGCTCCTCGCCGCCCTGCGGCGACGGCGCCCCGTCGAGGGGCGGCGGCACCACCTCCGGCGGCGTCACCACGGCGGCGGGCACGGTCGCCACGGGCGCGGGTGCGGCGGCGGGCGCGGCGGCCGGCAGGTCCTCGGCGACCGGCGGGGCGGGCGGCGGGGGCGGCGGCGCCTGGGCGGTCCGCAGCTGGCGGCTCGAGCTGCGCACGATGCTCCACACGAAGGCGTAGAGGAGCACCAGGAACGCCACCTCGGCGATGATCAGGCCGGTCTCGTTCACCGCAGCTCCACGACGATCTCGGTGGTCCCCACGACGATCCGGTCGCCGTCGGCCAGGGCGTGGCGCCGCACCACCTCACCGTTGACCTCGGTGCCGTTGGTGCTGCCCATGTCCACCAGGAAGTAGTCGAGCCCGATGTGCCGGATCTCGGCGTGGATGCGACTCGCGTTGGGGTCGGGGACCACGACGTCGCAGTCGCGGCTGCGACCCATGGTGGACACCCGCTTGGTGAGGGGCACCCGGGTGCCGCCCACGATGAGGGTCATCTGCTCGGGCGCGAGGCCGGCGGCGCGGGCCTCCGCGGCGGAGATCACCTGCGTGCCGCTCACGCCCTCGAGCGCCTGGTGGGGCACGGGCGGCGGCAGCGGCGGC
>DASSBX010000121.1:0-2235 GCA_035698305.1 Miltoncostaeaceae bacterium
CGTCGTCCCCGTGGGAGGCGTGGTCGATCAACTCGGCCTCCGACTGCTCGAAGCCCTCGGCCACGCCGCCGCCGGCGTCGATCACCGGCTGCATCGCCGGGTCGTACGGCTCGTCCGAGAAGCCGCCGTCGGGCGTGCGGAACGCGTCGTCGTCGATCTCGCGCACCTCGAGCCCCGGCTCCTCCAGCAGGTCCTCGGGATCGACGTCCTCGTAGGGGTCGATGTCGCGTTCAGGTGGCTGCGTGCCCATGCGGTCCTCCCTTGGGTCGGCGGGGTCGCCCCCCGGGCTATTCCCCGGCGCGGGCCGGGGGCAACCCGCCCCGCCGCGCGCGCGGTGCGGCGTCCGCGGCCATCGCGTCGATGCGGACGGCGGTCTCGACCGCCGCGCCCTTGTCGGCGTCGGCGGCGCGGTCGGCCACGAACCACGCCTCGCGGGCGAAGTAGGCGAGCCGGGTGGCGGCGTCGGGGCGCCCCTCGGCGTCGGCCGCCTGGGTCTCCAGGTAGTCGAGGATCTGGCGGCACTCCCGGCTCTCCCATCCGCCGCCCCCGGCGGGGTCGCGGCGGCGGGTGATGATCCACCAGCAGACCACCAGCAGCGGGAGCTTGATCACGATGAAGGCGCCGAGGACCCAGAGCGCCAGGGTGCCCGGGCTGCCGAGGTTCGCCGCCAGCAGGGCGGCGAACGTGCCGAGGGCGAGCACGACCACCACGCCCATCAGCAGGCTGAGGAGCAGGCCGGTGCGCAGGTCGCCCTCGCGGGTGCTGAACGCCTTCGCGAACAGACCGCGCCGCTCGGTCGTTAACGGGCGAACGAGGTTGCTCGTGTCCGGGGGCTCTGCCACACTCGGACTGTATCGCCGAGTCGTCGAGAGAGGTCCCCCAACATGGTCACGCTCACCACCGAGGCCAAGGACAAGCTCCGCTCCCTCATCGCGTCGGCGGGCGACCCGGAGACCGGGCTGCGGGTCCAGGTGATCCCCGGGGGCTGCTCCGGCTTCGAGTACGACCTGTCGCTCGCCTCGCCCGCCGACGGCGACGAGGTGGTCGACGGCGACGGGATCCGCGTCATCGTGGACCGCTTCAGCGTCCCGTACCTGCTCGGCGTGGAGCTGGACTACGAGGAGGGCTTCCAGGGTGCGGGGTTCCTCGTCAACAACCCCAACGCCACCGCCTCGTGCGGCTGCGGGAAGAGCTTCCAGGCCTAGCCGTCGTCAGGAGCCGTAGTCGGCGGTGACGACCGTGACGTCGCAGCCGCCGGCGCTCACGGTGCCGACGCCGACCCAGCGGTAGCGGCGGTTCAGCAGGTTCGCCCGGTGGCCCGGGCTCTTCATCCACATCCGCACGGTGCGCCGGGCGGTCGACGCGTCGCAGCCGCCGAGCTCGGCCAGGTTCTCGGCCATCCAGCGGTTCCGCGGATAGCCGGCGTCCACCAGGCGCGTCCAGAACGGCGAGCCGTCGGGGCCCTCGTGGGTGAGCTGCCCGGTGCGCAGCAGGTAACGGCTCTGCGCCCGCGCGGGTCGCCGCAGGGTGGCGGACATCCGCAGCGGCGCGCGGCCGCGCGCCCTGCGCACCGAGTTCATCTCGGTGACGAGCGCCGTCTCGATGCGGCCGGGGCCGACAGCCTTCTCCGGCGACGGGGGGGTGGCGGCGCCCTGCGCGGAGCCGGTCCCGAGCACGATGGCGCACGCGGCCGTCATGGCCAGGGCTGATGCACGTCCGAGCATCCCCATCGATATCGGCCGCGGGCATCGCGCGCTGAACCCTGCATCCGTCCCATGTGCGAGCATCGCCCGGTGACCGAAGCGCGTGCGCCACGGGTCCACTGGCGTCCGCCGAAGCGCGGTGTGTGGTGGCCCATCTGGGCCTTCGGCTGGAATCTTCTGCGCGGCACGATGCCGTGGCTGGTGGGCTACCGGGCGTACGGACGCGACAACGTCCCGGCGCGCGGCGGCGTGCTGGTGGTGTCCAACCACCTCGCCGACATCGACCCCGCCGCACTCGGCCTGGCGTGCGGCCCGCGACCCGCCCAGTACCTCGCGATGGCGCGCCATTTCACGCACCGGCCGCTCGCGACCCTGCTGTTCTCGCTCGGCGCGTTCCCCGTGCAGGCGGGCCAGCCCGACACCCGGGCCCTGCGGCACGCGCGCGAGCAGCTGGAGGCGGGGCGCCTGGTGATCATCTTCCCGGAGGGGGCGCCCACCTGGGGGCCGGAGATGATGGAGTTCCGCGCGGGCG
>DASSBX010000122.1:0-3690 GCA_035698305.1 Miltoncostaeaceae bacterium
CGAGCTGACGCACGACTCCAACCTGCTGCTGCCGCTGCTCATCGCCGCGACCGCCGCGCACGCCCTGAGCGTGCTGGTGCTGAAACGTTCGATACTCACCGAGAAGGTCGCGCGCCGGAACGTCCACATCACGCGCGAATACTCGGTCGACCCGCTCGAGGCGCTCCGGGTGCGCGACGTGATGCAGACGGAGGTCACGACGCTGCCGTCGGACGCCGGCGTGGCGGAGGTGCGCGACGCGGTCACCGGGGCGCCGCGGAGGGGCGACCCGTGGCTCTACCCGGTGATGGGCCCGGACGGGCGCATGCAGGGCGTCGTCGCATGGAGCGACATCCTCACCGCCGCGGACGACGGATCGATCGCCGATCTGCTGCGCACCAGTCCGGTCGTGGCCGTGCGCGACGAGACGTTGCGCCAGGTGGCCGACCGCATGGCCGCCCGCCGTGTGGGCGTGATGCCGGTGGTCGACGACGCCGACCCCGCCGTCCTGCTGGGGCTGGTGGCACGCTCCGACCTGTTCCGCGCTCACGCGCGCATGCTGGAGGAGGAGCGCCACCGCGAGCGGGTCCTGCGGCTGCGGCCGCTGCGCCCCGGCGACCAGGGGCTGCCGCCGGACGGGCAGGTGCCGGACGGGCAGGCGGCGGATGGGCGGACCGCGGACGGGCGGGGCGGCGCGCCGCTGAGCGGCGGGACCGCCGGGGACGGGGGTACCATCGACCGGTGACCGTGTCCGCGCCCCCCGGGGGGCAGCGCCCCGCGCTGGCCCCGTTCCGCCCGCTGGTGCGCGACTGGTTCACGCGGGCCTTCGCGGAGCCCACGCGGGCGCAGCGGGAGGGGTGGCCGCCGATCGCCCGCGGCGACAACACGCTGATCCTCGCCCCCACCGGGTCGGGCAAGACGCTCGCCGCGTTCCTGTGGGCCCTCGACGGCATCGTGGCCGACAAGCTCGCGGGACGGGAGCCCGCCCGGCTGCTCTACCTGTCGCCGCTGAAGGCGCTCAACTACGACGTGGAGCGCAACCTGCGGGGCCCGCTCGCGGGGATCGCCGCCAACGCGGAGCTGGCGGGGCTGGAGGCGCCGGAGGTGTCGGTCGCCGTCCGCACGGGCGACACGCCCCAGAAGGAGCGCCAGCGGATGCTCCGGACGCCGCCGGACATCCTCATCACCACCCCCGAGAGCCTGTACCTGCTGCTCACGTCACGGGGGCGGGAGATGCTGGCCGGCATCCGGTCGGTGATCGTGGACGAGATCCACGCCGTGGCCGCCACCAAGCGGGGCGCCCACCTGGCGCTGTCGCTCGAGCGGCTGGAGCGGGTGGTCGCCGACGACGGCGGCACGCTCCAGCGCATCGGCCTGTCGGCCACCCAGCGGCCGCTCGGCGAGGTGGCCCGGTTCCTGGGCGGCCAGGACGCCGACGGGCGGCCGCGCGCCGTCGAGATCGTGGACGCCGGCTCGGCGAAGGAGCTGGACCTCGAGGTGATCGTGCCAGTCGAGGACATGCGCGAGCTGGGGCAGCCGCTGGAGCCGGGCACCGAGGACCCGCTCGCGGTGCCCGGGTCGGAGGGGCGGCGCCGCTCGATCTGGCCGGCGATGTACCCGGAGCTGCTGAAGCTCGTGAAGGCCCATCGCTCCACCCTGGTGTTCGTCAACAACCGGCGCCTGGCGGAGCGGCTGGCGCTGCGGCTCAACGAGCTGGCCGAGGAGGAGGTGGCGCGCGCCCACCACGGCTCGCTGGCCCGCGAGCAGCGCGTCCTGATCGAGGAGGAGCTCAAAGCGGGCCGGCTGCCGTGCCTGGTGGCGACGAGCAGCCTGGAGCTCGGCATCGACATGGGCGCCGTCGACCTGGTGGTGCAGGTCGAGAGCCCGCGCAGCGTCGCACGGGGGATGCAGCGGATCGGCCGCGCCGGCCACCAGGTGGGCGCCCCCAGCCGCGGCCGCGTGTTCCCCAAGTACCGGGGCGACCTGCTGGAGTGCGCCGCCGTGGTGGAGCGGATGCGCCGCGGGGCGATCGAGGAGACCCACGTCCCGCGCCTGCCGCTCGACGTGCTGGCCCAGCAGCTCGTGGCGATCTGCGCCGACGGGCTGTGGACGGTGGACGAGCTGGAGTCGCTCGTGAAGGGCGCCTACCCGTTCGCCGAGCTGTCGCGCGAGCAGCTGGAGGGCGTGCTGGACATGCTCGCCGGCCGCTACCCCTCCGACGAGTTCGCCGAGCTGCGCCCCCGGGTGGTGTGGGACCGCACCGCCGGGACGGTGCGGGGCCGCGACGGCGCCCGCGCGCTCGCCGTGCAGAACGCCGGGACGATCCCCGACCGCGGCCTCTACGCGGTGGTGCTGCCCGACGGGGCGCGGGTGGGCGAGCTGGACGAGGAGATGGTGTACGAGGCGCGCTCGGGGCAGACGTTCATGCTCGGCGCGTCCACGTGGCGCATCGAGGAGATCACCCGCGATCGCGTGATCGTGACCCCGGCCCCCGGCGCGCCCGGCGCGGTGCCGTTCTGGAAGGGCGAGGGCGTGGGCCGGCCGTTCGAGCTGGGCGAGGCCGTCGGCCGGCTGGCGCGCGAGCTGGTGGCCGCCGGACCCGAGCGGGCGTCGGCGCGCCTGCGCGACGAGAGCGCCTTCGACCGCCGCGCCGCGACCAACCTGGTGGCGTACCTGGACGACCAGGCGGCCGCGACGGGCACCGTGCCCAGCGACCGCGCGATCGTGGTCGAGCGCTTCCGCGACGAGATCGGCGACTGGCGCCTGTGCGTGCTCACGCCGTTCGGCGCGCGGGTCCACGCCCCGTGGGCGCTGGCGGTGGGCGCCCGGATCCGCGCCGAGACCGGCCAGGAGGCGCACGTGATCTGGGGCGACGACGGCATCGCCCTGCACCTGCCCGACGCCGACCTGGCCCCCTCGTCCGACGTCGCCCTGATCCCGCCGGACGAGCTGGACGACCTGGTGCTCGGCGAGCTCGGCGGCACCGCCCTGTTCGGCGCCCGCTTCCGCGAGAACGCAGGCCGCGCCCTGCTCATCCCCCGCCGGCGCCCGGGGCAGCGGACGCCCCTGTGGCAGCAGCGGCTGAAGGCGTCGTCGCTGCTGCAGGTGGCCCGGAACTACGGCAGCTTCCCGGTGATCCTCGAGACGTACCGGGAGTGCCTGAACGACTGGTTCGACCTCCCGGCCCTGCGGGGCGTCCTGACGCGCATCGGCTCGCGCGAGCTGGCGGTGGTGGAGGTCGAGACGCAGACGGCGTCGCCGTTCGCGGGATCGCTGCTGTTCGAGTACGTCGCCTCCTACATGTACGAGGACGACACGCCCGCCGCGGAGCGCCGCGCGCAGGCCCTGTCGCTCAACCGCGACCTGCTGCGCGAGCTGCTGGGGCAGGAGGAGCTGCGCGACCTCATCGACCCGGACGCCCTGGCGGGGATCGAGGCCGACCTGCAGGGCCTGTCCGAGCGCGCCCGGGCCCGGAGCGCCGACGGCCTGCACGACCTGTTGCGGCGGGTCGGCGACCTGACCCTGGACGAGGTGGCGGTCCGGGCCGCCGAGCCGCACGGGGCCGCCGCGATGGTCGAGGCGCTCGTCGCCGAGCGGCGCGCGGTGCGGGCGCGGGTGGGCGGCGAGGAGCGCGTGATCGCCGCGGAGGACGCCGGCC
Organism: Miltoncostaeaceae bacterium; assembly: GCA_035698305.1. Classification (GTDB taxonomy): domain Bacteria; phylum Actinomycetota; class Thermoleophilia; order Miltoncostaeales; family Miltoncostaeaceae; genus Miltoncostaea. The sequence goes on from DASSBX010000122.1 coordinate 3,638, forward strand.
GGTACCGCGACGCACTCGGCGTCATGATCCCCGCCGGACTGCCGGACGCGTTC
>DASSBX010000123.1:0-6076 GCA_035698305.1 Miltoncostaeaceae bacterium
GGTACCGCACCTCCCGCCCCGGCGAGGGCGCGCGCTCCACCAGGCCCGCGTCGCCCAGCGCGGCCAGGTGCTTCGCCACCGCCTGGCGCGTGATCGGCAGCGCCGCCGTCAGCGCCGGCACCGAGGTGGACCCGTCGCGCAGCATGGTCTCGACGACGTGGCGGCGCGTCGGGTCGGCGAGGGCGCCGAGGACGGGGCCGATGCGGTCGGTCACGCCGCCACGAGCGCGCCGCCCCGCGCGCACGCGCGCGCCAGGCGCGCCAGCGGGACGGACGGCGCCCGCTCCGTCACCACCACCCGGGTGCCCGTCTCCACCGGGACCACCAGGAACTCCACCCGCGTCGGCGCCTCGTCGTCGCGCCACCACCACCACACCAGCCGGCTCGGGGCGTCCTCCGACTCCACCACGATCTCGCGGCCCGGGTCGTCCTCCAGCCAGCGCTCCCGCCCCTCGTCGGTGGTGAGGGCCTCCCACACCTCGTCCGGCTCGGCCGCGATGTCGATCCGCCGGGTCGTCTCCGTCTCCGTCTCCACCGCCACCTCCTTTGACAACCGGACGGTTGCACTCTAGCGTGGCGTCAGTTCGACAACCAACCGGTTGTCATCACCCGTACCGGCGAGGAGGCCCCGATGCCGATGGTCCCGATGGTGGTGGAGCAGACCTCGCGCGGCGAGCGCTCGTTCGACATCTACTCCCGGCTGCTCAACGAGCGGATCGTCTTCCTCGGCACCCCCGTGGACGACCAGATCGCCAACCTGATCGTGGCCCAGCTCCTGCACCTGGAGTCGGAGGACCCCGACAAGGACATCTCCCTCTACATCAACTCGCCGGGCGGGCAGGTGTACGCCGGCCTGGCGATCTACGACACGATGCAGTTCATCCGCCCGGACGTCGCGACGATCTGCTTCGGGGTGGCGATGAGCATGGGGTCGCTGCTGCTGACGGGCGGCGCGCCGGGCAAGCGGATGGCGCTGCCGAACGGCCGGATCCTGATCCACCAGCCGAGCGGCGGGTACCAGGGGCAGGCGTCGGACATCGAGATCCACGCCCGCGAGACGATCGAGCTGCGCCGCCGGGTCGACGAGATCTACGCCCGCCACACGGGCCAGAGCGTCGAGCGCGTGCACCAGGACATGGACCGCGACCGCTACATGACCGCCGACCAGGCCCTGGACTACGGCCTGATCGACCGCGTCATCACCTCCCACGAGCTCACGCGCCTGCGCACCGGGTTCGGCCCGCGCGACGGCGACGGGGACGGCCCATCGTCGGAGGGGTGAGCGCGGGCGCCACGTCCGCCAGCTGCTCCCGCAGCCGCAGGAGCGCCAGGTCCTTCGCCTTCGCCTCGAGCATGACGTCGACCTCGCGGCCGGCGACGACCTCGTCCAGGAACCGCCGGAAGTCGAACGGGTCCACCAGGTCGGCGTGCGAGCGGGGGGACGGGAGGCGCAGCGAGCGGACCACCCGGCGCCCCTCCTTCCGGGTGACCTCCTCGGCCGCGGTCCGCGGGCTGGAGAAGTGGACCTTCGGCCGCATCCCCTCCGGCCACGTCGCCACGGCCAACCCGAGCGCCTCCGCGTCGGGGATGCCGTCGGGGTCGTGGCAGTGGTGGTGGTGGACGTCCCACACCACCGGGATCCCGACGCGCCGGGCGACGGGCTCCACCATCCCGAGGCTGAAGACCCTGTCGTCGTTCTCCAGCACCAGCCGCCGCCGCACCGCGTCCGGCAGCCCCTCCACCGCGCGCGCGAAGCGGTCCAGCGCGGCGGCCGGGTCCGGCGCCCCGGAGCCGCCGTGGACCACGACGACCGCCTCCGGCCCCAGCCCCATCGCGTCCAGCAGGCGGGCGTGCCAGCCCACCTCGGCGGCCGCCTGGGCGGCCACGCCGGGGCTCTCGGAGTTGAGGACGGTGTACTGGCCCGGGTGGGTGGAGAGGCGCAGGTCCATCGCCCGCGCCCGCTCGCCCAGCTCCGCGAGCCGGGCGGCGCACCGCTCCACCTGGCCGTGGAAGCGGGGGAGGTCCGGGTGGGTCTCGTAGGGCGCCAGGTTGCTGGACATCCGGTACATCCGGATGCCGGTGCGCTCCAGGTAGCCGAACACCCGCTCCAGGTGGTCGAGCGACACCGACAGGTGCGGGTCGGACGCGTGCCGGCGGGTGTCGTGCGAGGGGATGCCCCCGTCGCCGAGGACCTTCACGGCGAAGCCGAGGCGGGGGACGCGCGTCGCGATCATCCCGAGGGAGCTACCCCGTGGTGACCACCCTCGACACCGGGATCGGTCGCTCCAGCGCGTCGAGCAGGGGGCAGCGGCGCTCGGCCTCCTCGGCGAGGCGGCGGTAGCGCTCCTCCGGCTCCGGACCCTCCAGGCCGACCGTGATCCGGATCGCCCCGTAGCCCGGCGGCACCTCGTCCGACAGCCCGAGGTAGCCGCGCAGGTCGATGTCGCCCTCGACCTCCACGGTCACCCGGTCGAGGGCGACGCCCAGCTCGTCCGCCCACATCCGGTAGGTGGCGGCGTGGCAGGTGGCGATGCTCGTCAGGAACAGCTCGACGGGGCTCTGGGCGGTGTCGGTCCCGCCGAGCGAGCGCGGCTCGTCGGCGACCGCGACGTGACCGCGGGAGGTGGTCTCGCAACGCATCCCCTCGCGCAGCTCCGTCCGCACGCGCTGGGTCACCGCGGCGCGCTCCGGCTCGGCGCGGTAGCGGTCGGCGAGCGCGGCGTGGGGCGGACGCTCCATGCCGCCCAGCGTACCGGTCCCCCGGCGCCTCGCGCGGATAGGCTCCGCGGGCCCGGGGGACGACGAGGAGGCGGGGGATGAAGGGGCTCACCTTCCAGGGAGCGCAGGACGTTCGCGTCGAGGACGTCGACGAGCCGACCATCGTGGACCCGACGGACGCGATCGTGCGCGTCACGATGGCGGGGATCTGCGGCTCGGACCTGCACATCTTCAACGCGGGGGCGGCGTTCGGCTTCCCCGAGGGCAGCCGACTGGGCCACGAGTTCATCGGGACCGTCGAGGCCGTCGGCCCGGAGGTGACGGGCCTGACGCCGGGCGACCGCATCCTCTCCTCCTGCTCCGTGGCGTGCGGCCGCTGCACCTGGTGCCGGGAGGGCCTCGCGTCGTCGTGCGTGCGCTGGTCGCTGTTCGGCTGGGCGCCGCGGGTGTGGCAGCACGGCGGCGCCGTCGAGGGGGCCCAGTCCGAGTTCGTCCGCGTCCCCCTCGCCGACACCACCCTCCTGCGGATGCCGGAGGCGCTCGCCGACGTGGAGCGCGAGGCGTCCCTGCTGCCCCTTGTGGACGTGATGTCCACGGGCTGGCACGGTCTCACGTCGGCCGGCGCGGCCCCCGGGCAGTCGGTGGTGGTCATCGGCGACGGCGCCGTCGGCCAGGCCGGCGTCCACGGCGCCACGGCGAAGGGCGCCGAGCGGATCGTCGCCATCGGCCACCACGCCGACCGGCTCGCGACCGCGTCGACCCTCGGCGCCACGCTCACGATCGATTCCCGCGACGACGAGGAGATCAGGCAACTGGTGATGGAGCACACGGGGGGCGAGGGCGCCCACGTCGTGATCGACTCCATCTCGAGCCCCGCGTCGATGGCGACCGCCCACGCGGCGGTGCGGCCCGGTGGCACGATCGCCTGCCTGGGGATGGACCACTTCATGGGATCCACGCCGGCGATCAACTGGTTCGACCAGTTCCTGCGGAACATCTCCGTGACCGGCGGCCTGGTGCCGGGCCCGCGGTACATCCCCGAGCTGCTCGACCTGGTGCAGGCCGGGACGCTCGACCCTGCGCCCATGCTGAGCCACCGCCTGCCCCTGGCCGATGCGGCGGAGGGCTACCGGCTCATGGCCGCGCGCGCAGAGGGCGTCACCAAGGTCGCCCTCAGCCCGGCGTGAGCGCCGCCGACGACCTGCGGGCCGCCGGCCAGGACCGGCTGGCGGACGCCCTCCTGGAGCTTTCCGACGAGGAGCGCGCCACCCTGGAGGCCGAGGTCGACGCCCTCGACCTGGACCAGATCGCGCGCCTCGTCGGCGAGCTGGTCGGCGGCGGCGGGGCGGGGGCCCTCGGCGAGATCGCGCCGCCGGCGCCCGACGCGCTGATCGCGCTCCCCCGTGGCGCCGCCGACCGCGCCCGCGACGCCCGCGCCCGCGAGGCCGGCGAGGATCTGCTGCGCGGCGGCGGGGTCGCCGCGGTGCTGCTCGCCGGGGGCCAGGGGACGCGCCTCGGCTTCGACGGCCCCAAGGGGCTGTTCCCCTTCGCCCCGATCACCGGCCGCGTGCTGTTCGCGCATCACGCCGCCAAGATCGCCGCGCTGCGTGAGCGGTACGCGGCGCGCCTGCCCTGGTACGTGCTCACCTCTCCCCAGAACGACGCGGCCACCCGCGCGGCGTTCGCCGAGGCCGGCCACTACGGGCTGCCCCCCGACACGGTGCGCTTCGTCGTGCAGGGCACCCTGCCCGCCGTCGATCGGGAGACCGGCGACCTGCTGCGCTCCTCGCCCGGGCACCTGGCCCTGTCGCCCGACGGGCACGGCGGCCTGCTCGCCGCGCTCAGCCGCTCCGGCGCGCTCGACGAGATGGACGAGCTCGGCGTGCGGACGATCTTCACGTTCCAGGTCGACAACCCGCTGCTGTCGGTCTGCCGGCCGGAGGTGCTCGGGCACCACCGGCTCGCCGGCGCCGACATGTCCTCCGTCGTCGTCCGCAAGGTCGGGCCCCAGGAGAAGATGGGGGTCATCGCCCGCGTCGACGACCGCACGACGGTCGTCGAGTACAGCGACCTCCCCGACGAGCTGGCGCAGCAGACCGACGCGTCCGGCGAGCTCGTCTACTGGGCGGGCTCGATCGCGGTGCACGGCATCGAGCTGGAGTTCGCGCGGCGGCTCACGGAAGGGGGCCTGCGCCTGCCGTTCCACCGCGCCCTGAAGCTGGTCCCCCACGTCGCGGATCCCGATCCGGGTGAGCCGAACGCGGTCAAGTTCGAGACGTTCCTCTTCGACGCGCTCCCGTTCGCGCGGACCACCGTCACGGTCGAGGTCGATCGCGCGGAGGAGTTCTCGCCGATCAAGAACGCCGAGGGCGCCGACTCCCCCGAGACGGCGCGCCGCGACCTCAACCGCCTCTACGCCCGCTGGCTCACGGACGCGGGCGTCCTCGTCCCCGTCGGCCCGGACGGGGAGCCGGTGGACATCGAGATCGACCCGCGGTTCGCGCTCGACGGGGAGGAGCTGAAGGAGGTGCTGCCCCTCGGCTTCCGCGTCGAGGGCCCGACGGTGCTCAGCCCGCCCGAGGCCAGCCCGTGACGATCGGGTAGGGCCGCACCGGTCCGCCCCCGCCCGGGTGGACCTCGAAGTGCAGGTGGGTCGGCGTGCCTCGCGCGTCGCCCGTGTCGCCCACGTACCCGAGCACCGTCCCGCGCGTGACCGCGGCGCCCTCCCGCGCCGCCGGCGAGTAGGCGTCCATGTGGGCGTAGTAGAAGCCGTTGCCCGACGCGTCGCGCACCCACAGCCGCCAGCCGCCCAGCCCGTTCCACCCCACGTTGAACAGGGTCCCGTCGGCGACGGCCACCACCGGCGTGCCGCGCGCGGCGAACAGGTCGATCCCCTGGTGGGAGCGGCCGCCGGCGCGCGCGTAGCCCCAGTCGTCGCCGAACTGCACCGGCCCGGCGACGGGGAACAGGTAGTCGCCCTGCGGCAGGGCGCCCGCCAGGGTGGTGCCGCCGGCCACCGGCATCGAGGTGAGGTAGGCGGTGCGCGCGGCCTCCAGGGCCCTCAGCCGCCGCTGCCGCTCGCGCTCCTCCTTCACCAGGCGCTTCAGCTCGGCCCTCGCGTCGCTCAGCAGCGCCTCCTGCTCGGCGCGCACGGCCGCGACCGCGGCGCGGCGGTCCTCGGCGTCGGCCAGCTCGCGGCGGCGTGTGGCCTCCGCGCCGGCCTGCACCTCCTCCAGCCCCTCCAGGCGGGCCCGCCGCGCCTTGACCGTGGTGACCACCCCGGCGTCGCCGCGGGCGACCTGGTCGAGCAGCTCCCCCGCCTGCTGCGCCTGCTGGAGGCTGCCGGTGGTGAGCAGCAG
>DASSBX010000124.1:0-4168 GCA_035698305.1 Miltoncostaeaceae bacterium
GCGCGAACGCCGCGCGCGCCTCCTCGTCCGCGGCGGCGTCGTCGCCGAGCGACGCCGTCGCCAGCGAGCAGATCGCGTGGAGGATCGCGGCCAGCAGCGGCAGCGCCCGGGCGCCGTCCTCATCGCCCGCCTCCCGCGCCGTGGCGAGCGCCTCGGCGTGCCGGCCCGCCTGCCACTGGGCGTGCGCCAGATGCGTGCCCGCGAGCGTGCGGGCGAACGGCCCCGCCCCGGCGGCGAGCGCCCGCGCCCGCGCGGCGCCTGCCAGCCGGCGGGCGACGTCCTGGCCGTCGACCGCCGCGCGCACGAGGGCCGACTCGAGCAGCACGGAGCCGGTCCCGAGCGGCAGGTCGGAGGCGTGCGGCGCGTCGCCGGGACTGCGCTCCGCGGCGCGCAGCCACCGCTCCACCACCTCCCGCCGGGCGCCCCGGGCCTCCTCCAGCACGGCGTGGCTCAGGCAGAGGCTGGGGTCGCCGAGCACCACCGCCTGCGGCAGCCGCGCCATCCACCGGTCGAGCACCGGCGCCGCCCCCCGCGCGCCGGCCACCTCGCGCCAGTGGGCCCCCACCAGACGGGCGGCCCGCCCGGCGTCGCGCGCCGCGAGGCTGTGGTCCACGGCGCGGTCCGCGTCGCCCCGGGCCTCCCACCAGCCGCTCGCCCGCAGGTGCAGGCCGGCGACCTCGTCCGGGTGCGTCTCGGCCAGCATGAACCTGAGCACGTCGTGCAAGAGCGGGTGGTAACGGAACCACGTGAGGTCGTCGTCGAGGGCCCGCACGAGCTGGTTCCGCCGCTCCAGCGCCCGCAGCATCGCCGCCGACCCGGAGGCGCCGAGCACCGCGTCGCAGAGCTCGCCGCACATCCGGTCGAGCACCGAGCTGCGCAGCAGGAAGTCGGTCGTCGCGGCGTCCTCCCCCGCCAGGACCTCGGAGGCGAGGTAGTCGACCACGTGCCGGTGCGACCCCGCGAAGGCGTCCACGAACGCGCGCGGGTCGTCCCGGCCGCGCAGGGACAGCACCGCCAGGTAGAGCCCGGCCGCCCACCCCTCGGTCTTGTCGTGCAGGCGCCGGACGTCGGCCGCCGGCAGCGGCAGATCGTGCGCCTCCACCATCCGCCGCGACTCCTCCGGCTCCAGCCGCAGGTCCCGGGCGCGCAGCTCCCCCAGGTCGCCGCCGGCGCGCATGCGCGACAGGGGCAGCGGCGGATCCCTGCGCGTCGCGATCACCACCCGCAGCCGCGCGGGCAGGTGCTCCACCAGGAACCGCACCCGGTCGTGGCAGGCGGGGTTCGTGACGTGGTGGTAGTCGTCGAGCACCAGGACGCGGTCGCCGTCCAGCCCCGCCCGCTCCACGGCCTGGGCCACCAGGACGGACGACGCCGTCGGCGCGCCGGCCGGGTCGTCGGGGAGCGGCCCCTCCACCCCCAGGGCCGCGCAGACGTGCGCCCACAGGCGCCGGGGGTCGTCGTCGTCCGCATCCAGCGACACCCACGCCGCCGACCCGGCGGGCCGCTCGGCGAGCCACTGCAGCAGCAGCGTCGTCTTCCCGAAGCCGGGCGGCGCCGAGACGATCGTGAGCGGACGCTGCGACAGCCGCTCCAGCTCGCGCGTCAGGCGGTGACGGATCACGCGCGGGCCGGCCTGGCGCGGAGGCGTCAGCTTCGGGGAGAGCACCACGACGCCGTCGGGCGGCGCCAGGCGCGGGCGGGCCGCCCGTGCCGGCGCGGGCGGTCGCACCGTCCCGCCGGTCGCGATGACCCCGGTCACGCCCGCCTCCTCCGTCGCCCTGAGCTCGGGGTGAGGGTCGCCCCGGCCGCGCGTCGCCGCATCGGCCGGAAGGGATGAACGTGCCCGGCGGGCCCGGCGCTCAGATCGACATGCTGACCGGGGAGGTCGCGACCCAGACGACGGTGCCCAGGAAGACCGTCGCGCCCATGGCCAGGAGGGCGACGCGGATGCGCGGCGACTCCAGCCGGGCGCTCATCCCGGCGAAGAACAGGGTGGCGGCGAACAGGACGACGGCCAGGACGTAGTTGGTGGCACGCTGGACGTTGACGCGCACCCGTCCCGCCAGCGCGTCGGCGCGGGCCTCGAGGGCGTCGGCCTCGTCACGGGCGGCCAGGTGGTACTCGGGCATCGCGAACGGCGTGAGCGGCGCCTCCCGGTTCCGCAGGGGGCGCGTCGCCACCCAGGCGGTTGCGGCGGGCGCGAACTCGGGGCGGAACCTCCGCCGGTAGAAGGCCGCCAGCTCCCGCTCCCCGCGCGCGTAGGCGTCGACCCACTGGGTGAACGTCGCAACGTCGATCTGGGTCTGGGCGTCCGCGAGGGACGACGCCCGCGTCGACTCGATGCGGGCGGCGTTCGCGCGCCCCGCCGTCGTCGCCTGCTCCCCGTTCCAGCGGCTCGCCTGGTATCCGCTCCACGCGGTGGCGACCGTCGCCAGGGCCATGAGCACGGCGCCCGCCGCGTCGACCCATGCGTCGCGGCGGGACCGGCTCACACCGGGCGGCCCCTGGCGTCGCACGGCGGGCGCACCCGGTCGCCGACGGCGGCCAGGGCCGTGTCGGAGACCCGCAGCGCCCGCTCCATCGCGGTCGGCTGGAGGTGCCCGACGCCGGATCCGAACGGGGTGTCCAGGAACCGCAGCAGCAGCAGCATCACGCCGATCACCACGACCACCGACCCCATCAGCAGGGCCTGGGTGACGGCGCGCTCGGCGCGGTCGGCGAAGAAGAGCATGTAGACGAAGACGACCGCCGAGATCACGAACAGCGCGATCCAGAGCGGCACGGGCACGACCCCCTCGGCCCCGTGCACCCGGTCGCGGCGCGCCTCCTCGCGGGTGGAGGTCTGGTCGAGCCACTTGTCGAACGCCGAGCCCTCGCTCGCCGACCGGGGCTCCGTGCCGCGCACCGTCTCGAACATCGCGACCGCCCACGGGTTGATGGCGTCCCCCTGGGTGCCGTCCTCCATGCGGTCCCACTCCGGCCCCACGACGCTGCGGGCGTAGCAGATGAGCTCGCCCGTCAGGTCCGCCCGGATCCCGGGTGGCATGAGCTGGGCGGTCTCGACCTGCTGCATCACGACCAGCGCCTCCGTCTCGGCGCCGGCCCGCGACTGGTCGTAGCTGGTGAAGGCCAGGAAGATGATGAACCCGAGCAGCACGGAGAACCCCGTGGCCAGCACGCCGAAGACGCCGGACGCGCGGTCGCCGTCCGAGAAGTAGCTGCCCTCGGGCGCGCGGCGGCGGACGAGCAGCATCACCGCGATGGCGACCGCCGCGGCCGCCACCAGGATCCCGGCACTGGCGAGGATGTTCACCCGCGCAGCCTGCCGCTCGGCGGCACCGCGGGGCATCGTCCCGATGGGACGAACGGCGCCCCGTCAGGGCCGCTACGGGCCGGGCAGGATCCGCAGCTGCCGCGCGCGCTCGACGGCCTCGCTGCGGCCCGACACCCCCAGCTTCCGGTACAGCGAGTGGGCGTGGCTCTTCACCGTGAACCGGGAGAGGAACAGCCGGTCGCCGATCTCGCGGATGGAGAGGTGGGTGGGCAGCAGGCGCAGCACCCGCGCCTCGGCGGCCGTGATCGACGAGAGGCACGCCGCGTCGCCCTCCGGGAGGGGCTGCACGCGGCGGCGCAGCCGCTCCAGCTCGTCGCGGAGCAGCGGCGCGTCGGCGAGCCGGCCGAGGAACGCCTCCGTGCCCCACAGGGCCTCACGCGCGACCTCGTCGTCGCCGATCGCGAGGGCCGCCCGTGCCACCGCCACGCGCACCTCGACCGCCCGCCAGGCGCAGGCGTCGAGCGTCTCGGACACCAGCCGGGCGGCCTCGCGCAGGCTCTCCCGCGCCTCCCCGGGGCGGCCCGCCACCGCCAGCGCCAGGGCGAGGGACGCGTGGGCCGGCGCCGCCGACGCCTGCGCGCCGAGCCCCCACTCCTCCACCACCCCCCGGGAGCGGCGTGCGGCGAGCAGCGCGCGCACCGGCTCGCCCCCATCCAGCAGCAGCAGGGCGAGCTGCGCGAGCGCCATCGCGTGCACCGCGGGGGCGGCGCGCCCCGCCCGCTCGACCGCGTCCTCCAGCAGTTCGCGCGCGCGCACGGGCTCCCCGCACAGGTGGCACGCGACGCCCTGCAGGAGCCGGTTCCACGAGCGCCACGGGCCGTCGTCGCCCGCCTC
>DASSBX010000125.1:0-6927 GCA_035698305.1 Miltoncostaeaceae bacterium
GCAGACGCGCCGCGGCCCCCGCGAGGTCGGCGATCAGCAGCGTCACGAACGGGTCGTCCACGTCCCCAGCATCCTCCCGCTCCCCGCGGGCCGCCGTCACCCCCCCGGGGGAGGCCGGGGCCGCGAGGTTCACCCCACCGGATGACGCGGCGCCGCGAGCCGCCACGGATCCTGGCGCCATCACCGGTCCAAGCGCCACGTCTTTACGAAGGGAGGTCGTCCGCACCATGATCCGATCGATGACCATCACACCCGCCCGTGTCGGCCGGCTCGACGTCGCGGTCGCGACGGTCGCCGTCGGCCTGGCCGCCGCCTACATGGCCATCCAGCCGCCCGATCCCGAGACGCCCGACGCCTCCTGGTGGTCGGTGCCGCTCTTCGCGCTCATCGCCGTCCCCCTGCTGTGGCGGCGCGTCTCGCCCCTCCTGGCCGCCGGCGGTTGCGCGGCCCTCGCGGGCCTGCACGTCGCCTTCTTCACCGACACCGTCATCCGCTGCGGGATCCTGATCCCGCTCTGCTTCATCCTGGCGTTCGCCGTCGGCGCCCGGCTCGATCTGAACCCGGCCCTGCTGGGCCTGGGCTGCGTCCTGCTCGTCGGGTTCTTCGGGTGCGCGTTCGACGCGCCCGGCGGGGCCGACGTCTGGGCGATGACCTTCGTCGCCCCCGTCGCCGCCGCGGTGTGGGCGGTGGGGCGGATCGTCCGCTCCCGCGGCCGCATGGTCACCGAGCTGCGGCGCCGCACCGAGGAGCTGCGGACCGCCCGGGACGAGCGCGCCCGCCTGGAGGTGGCCGACGACCGCGCCCGCCTGTCCTCGGAGCTCGACGGCCTGCTCCAGCGGCGCCTCGGCGTGCTGGCCGACCTGGCGGCCGGCGGCGACGCCGCCGACGCCGAGGCCGCCGCCGCGACGCTCGCGCTCATCGAGGCCGAGAGCCGCGGCACCCTCGAGGAGATGCGCGGGATGGTCGGCGTCCTGCGCGACGGCGCCTCGGCCGCCGAGATCGCGTCGCAGCCCGCCCTCACCCAGCTCGACGGCCTGCTCGTCCGGGCGAAGGGCGCGGGGGCGAAGCTCACGGTCGAGGGGAACCCGCGTGCGCTGCCCGCGGGGGTGGAGCTGTCGGCCTACCGCGTGGTGGAGCACCTGCTCGAGGCGGTGCGGGACGCCCCCGGGGTCGAGGTGGGCGTGTGCTTCGCCGACCAGGCCCTGGAGCTGCGGGTGACCGGGCCGCTGCGCCGCCGCGGCGGCGCAGCGATCGAGCGGGCCCGCGAGCGGGCGGCGCTCGACCACGGGCGGCTGGAGGCGACGGTGGACGGCGGGCGCGCCGAGGCCGTCGTCTCGCTCCCCATCCTCGCCGCGGTCTAGGCCGTGCCGGGGTCCCGGCGATCCGACCTCTGGATCGCGCTGGGCGGCGGCGCCGTGGGCGCCGCCGCCGCGCTCGTATGGGGCTCCGGCGGCGCGGCCGAGCTCGCGCTGGCGGTGGCCCTCGGCCTGCTGCTCGGGCTCGGGCGGGCGGCGCCGACGGCGACGTGGGTGCTGGCGTCGGGCGTGATGGTGCTGGCCGCCGTGGCGGACGTGGCCCCCGGCGGCGACTCCTTCCCGCTGGTGATGCTCGTCGGCGCCCACGGGTTCGTGGCGGGTCGCTTCGACGGGCGCGTCCTCGGCGTGGTCGGCGTCGTCGCGCTGGCCGGGGCGTCCGTGTGGGCGGCGGTCATCGTGGGGGACTCCCCGGTGCCGTACCTGTTCATCCCGGTCGCCGGCTGGGGCGCCGGGCGGGGGCTGCGCGAGCGGGCCGTGGTGGCCGAGCAGCTGGCGGACCGAGCCCGCGAGATCGAGGCGGAGCGCGAGGCGTACGCGGCGCTGTCGGTGCGATACGAGCGTGCCCGGATCGCGTCGGAGCTCCACGACATCGTGTCGCACGCGATCAGCGTGATGGTGGTCCAGGCCACCGCCGGGCAGCGCCTGGCGCCCCACGACCCGCGGGCGACGGCCGAGACGTTCGAGGCGATCGCCGGCGCCGCCCGCCAGGCCGAGCACGAGATGGGGTTGCTGGTGGAGCTGCTCGCCGACGAGCGGGCCGCGGGCGCCGACGCCGACATCGCCTTGGTCGAGGACCTCGTGGCCCGCGCTGCGGGCAGCGGGCTGGACGTGACGCTTGCGCTCGAGGGCGACCGCGGCGGGCTGCCGCCGGAGACGGCCCGCATGGCGTACCGGGTGGTGCAGGAGGGCCTCACCAACGCGCTCCGCTACGCGGCGGGAGCCCCGGTCACCGTGCGCGTCGCGGGCGACGCGGCCGCCCTCGCCGTCGAGGTGGTGAACGGCCCGGTGAGGGGCGAGCCGTCGCTCGCGGGCGTCGGCACGGGCAACGGTCTGCGCGGGCTGCGTGAGCGCCTGGAGGCGGCCGGCGGGACGCTGGAGGCGGGCCCGGAGGCGGGCGGGTGGCGGCTTGGGGCCCGCCTGCCGCGGATCCCCGGCCGCCCCCTGCCCGCGCCTCAGGCCACCGGGCGGTAGCTCATCCAGACCACCCCGTTGGGGTAGGGGTGCGACTCGGCGAGCTCCAGCGTGCGCGGCGGCGCCCCGTCGGGGAACAGCCTCGGCCCCTCGCCGCGGGTCAGCGGGAACAGGAACAGGTGCAGGCCGTCGACCAGTCCGTCGGCGAGCATCGCCCGCACGAGGGTGCCGCTGCCGGCGACGAACACGTCGCCGTCGGTCGCGTCCCGCAGGCGGGCGATCGCGTCGGGGTCGTACGGGCCCAGGACGCTCGAGTTGGACCAGGAGGGGTCGGTGAGCGTCGACGACACGACGTGCTTCGGCGTGTCGTTGAAGAACGGCGCGCCGGGGTCGTCGTCGACGGTGCGCGACGACCACGCCGGCGCGAACATCTCGTACGTCACCCGGCCCAGGAGGATCGCGCGGCTCGCGCCGGTCACCGCCCCCAGGTCCTCGGCCTGGCCGTCGTCGAAGCCGTACTCGAACGACCAGACGGGGGCGTCGATGACGCCGTCCAGGCTCATGAACTCGTGCACGTGGATCCCCACGTCAGCTCCCTTCCGTCGTCGGACCGGGGCGGTCCATCTCGGCGGCGCGCGCCAGCAGCAGGTCGCGCTCCCGGGTGTTGCGGGTCATGTCGGCGGCGCGCGCGAACTCGTCGCGGGCCTCCGCCCTGCGCCCGAGCCTGGCCAGCAGGTCGCCCCGGACGCTCGGCAGCCAGTGGTAGCCCTGCAGGGCCGGCTCCTCGGTGAGCCCGTCGACCACCTCGAGGCCGGCCTCGGGGCCGAACGCCATCGACAGCGCGACGGCGCGGTTCAGCTCGACGACCGGGGACGGCTGCACCTGGGCGAGCGCGTCGTAGAGGGCGGCGATCCGCTCCCAGTCGGTGTCCTCGGCCCGCGCGGCGCGGGCGTGGCAGGCGGCGATGGCGGCCTGGAGCCCGTACGGGCCGAGGGGACCGCGCTCCTGTGCGCGCCCCAGCGCGTCCAGGCCCCGGCGGATCAGGATCCGGTCCCACCGCGCGCGGTCCTGGTCGAGCAGCAGCACCGGGGCCCCGTCCCGGCCGACGCGGGCGCGGCTGCGGGACGCCTGGATCTCCATGAGGGCCACCAGGCCGTGCACCTCCGGCTCCCCCGGCGCGAGCCCGGCCAGCACGCGGCCGAGCCGCATCGCGTCGGCGCACAGCGCGGGCCGCAGCCAGTCGTCGCCGGCGGTGGCGGAGTAGCCCTCGTTGAAGATCAGGTACACGACCTCCAGCACCGACGCGAGGCGCGCCGACAGCTCCGGGCCGGAGGGGGTCTCGAACGGGACGTTCGCCTCGCCCAGCGTCCGCTTGGCGCGGACGATCCGCTGGGCCAGGGTCTTCTCGGGGACGAGGAAGGCGCGGGCGATCTCGTCGGTGGTCAGCCCACCCAGCATCCGCAGCGTCAGCGCCACCCGGGCGTCGGTGGACAGCACGGGGTGGCACGTCGTGAAGATGAGGCTGAGCAGGTCGTCGCCGATCCGGTCGTCCATCGCCGCCTCGAGGTCGGGCGGTGCCATCTGCTGCTCCTGGAGGTCGCGCCCGAGCTCCTCCGTCTTGCGGCGGAGGTTGGCGTCGCGGCGCATCCCGTCGATGGCGCGGTGCTTGGCGGTGGCCATGAGCCAGGCGCCCGGATTGTCCGGCACGCCCGACCCGGGCCACTTCTCCAGGGCGACCACCAGCGCGTCCTGGGCGAGGTCCTCGGCACGGCCGATGTCGCCCGTCATCCGGGCGAGGCCGGCGATCAGCCGGGGCGACTCGATCCGCCAGACGGCGTCGATCGCGCTGTTGACGTCCCGCGCCACGCGGCTACCGGCCGTGCTGCTCCTCGATCCTGCGGCGGAGCTCCTCCTCGGCGGCGCGCGTCTCCGGGGTGAGCTCGTCGCCGAAGTCCTCGGCCGCGAACACCGGGCGGATGTCCACCTGGTCGCCCGCGGGGAACGGGGCGCGGCGCATCCACTCGACGGCCTCGTCCATCGACTTGACCTCGAGGATCCAGAAGCCCGCGATGAGCTCCTTGGTCTCGGCGAAGGGGCCGTCGGTGGCCGACGCCCTGCCGTCGCCCTCGTACGTGAGCCGGACGCCCTTGCTGGTCGGGTGCAGACCCTCGCCCGCCAGCATGATCCCGGCGTTCACCAGCTCCGTGTTGAAACGGCCCATCGCGTCGAGCTCCTCGGCCGTGGGCATCACGCCCGCCTCGGTCCGCTCGTCCGCCTTCACGATGACCATGACCCGCATGTCGTCCTCCTCGTCGTCGTGGCGGGCGTCCCCCGCCGCTCACCCACGCGACGAACGGCGCTTCCCGCGATCGACATCCTTGCGGGAAAATCCTCCCCGCGATCCGCGGCGGGTCACTCCCCGGGCTTGCGCGGACGCTGCTCCGCCACCCACAAGCCCCGGATGAACGCCAGGACCTCCGCCCAGATCCCGGGTCCCGGCGGGCCGCTGCCCGGTTCCTCGGTGCGGACGCCGCGCCACTCCGCGGCGAACGCCGCCGAGAGCAGCACGATGTTGGCCGCCAGGTAGACGAAGAAGAGGAAGACCACGATCGCGGCCAGCGACCCGTAGACCAGGTTGTAGCGGCCGAACGCGTCGATGAACGACCCGAACCCCACCGCCAGGCCCCAGAGCAGGATCGACCCGACGATCGCGGCCGGCCAGATGTCGCGCGTCCTCGGGGCGCCCGACGGGGCGTAGCGCAGCAGCAGGATCAGCAGGCCCGTGCCCACGGCGATGGGCACCAGCTCCCGCGCCACGTCGTAGAGCAGGCCCGAGAACCCGACCGAGTCCTGCACCTCGTTGCGGGCGACCCGCGTGGCGACGGTCAGGCCCGCCGAGGCGCTCAACAGCACCGCGGCCGCCCCGAGCATCACCAGGTCCACGATCTTGCCCCTGGCGAACGGCCGGGGCGGGGTGTCCGGGTCGATGGAGTCGAGGCTGCCGCGGATCGCCCCCATCATGCCGCTGGCGGTCCAGAGCAGCGTGACGAGGCTGATCGCCCCGATCGTCCCGGCGTTCGCGCTCACGCCCTTCAGGGCGCTCGCGATCTCGTCCGTGCCCGACTCGGTCACCGGAAGAGCGTCGGCGAGGGCCGACACGAAGTCGGCCCGCAGCTCCTCGTTGCGCAGCACCAGGCCGGCCACGGACGCGAGGAACAGGATGAGCGGGAACAGCGACAGCAGCACGTAGTAGGCGATCGCGGCCGACTGCCTGGACCCCGCGACGTGGGTGAACCGCGAGAGCGAGCGCCGGATCCACTCGACCATCAGCCCGCCCGCCCGCGCGGGGGTCATCCGCACAGGAGCACCGCCGCCCCGCCGACCTCGCCGCGCGCGAGGCGGGCAAGCGCGTCGTTGGCCTCCTCGAGAGGGTGGACCTCCGTCTCGGTGCGGACCGGGATCGCGAGGGCCAGGTCCAGGAACTCGCGCGCGTCGCGGCGGGCGACGTTCGCGACGCTGCGCAGCCGCCGCTCCCACCAGAGCAGGCCGTAGTCGAACTCGGGCACCCGGTCGAGGTGGATGGCGTTGACGACGACCACGCCCCCGCGGTCGAGGGCCGCCAGGGCCGCGACCACCACGTCGCCGGCGGGCGCGAACGTGATCGCCGCGTCCAGGGCGGGGGGCGGGGGGTCGCCGTACGCCCCCGCCGACGTCGCGCCGAGCGCGCGGGCCCGCTGCTGCTCGCGCGCCGACCGGGTGCGCACGTGCACCTCGCAGCCCAGGTGCACCGCCTCCTGGATCACGCACAGCGCCGAGGCGCCGAACCCGTAGAGCCCCAGCCGCGCCCCCGCCGCGGCGCCGGTGAGCCGCAGCGCCCGGTGGCCGATCACGCCGCCGCACAGCAGCGGCGCCACCGCGACCGCGTCCGCGTCGTCCGGCAGGCGGGCCGCGAAGGCCGCCCGCACCACCATCCGGTCGGCGAACCCGCCGTCCCGGTCCCAGCCGTGGAACGTCGCCCGCTCGCACAGGTTCTCGCGGCCGGCGCGGCAGTGGCGGCACGTGCCGTCGGCGCCCGCCAGCCAGTACGCCCCGGCGCGGTCGCCCTCGCGCCAGCCCTCCACCCCGGGGCCGACGGCGGCGACGGTGCCGACCGCCTGGTGGCCGGGAACGCGGGGGAGCCCCCGGGCGGGGAGGTCGCCCTCGGCGAGCTGCAGGTCGGTGCGGCACACGGCGCACGCCTCGACCGCCAGCAGCAGCTCCCCGTCCCCGGGCACGGGGTCGTCGCGCTCCTCCAGGACGAGCGGCCCCGCGCCGTCCGCCGGCCCGGGTCGCGTGAGGACCATCGCCCGCATCAGCCGCGAGCGTAACCGCGGGGCGCGACGGCGGCGTCGCCCCGCGGGCGCGGGCGGCTACGCCCAGCCCTGCAGCAGCGCGTTCAGCACGATCAGCGACGTGAACGCGACCAGCCCGGCGAGGGCGG
>DASSBX010000126.1:0-8760 GCA_035698305.1 Miltoncostaeaceae bacterium
CCACAGCTAGGCGGCGACCGCCTGGCGGGTCCGGGCCAGGCTCCGGATCGCCGAGATGAGCTCGTTCGGGCGCTCGACGACCACGTTGTGGCCGGCCTCGCGCACCACGTGGAAGCGCGCGTTGGTCATCCACGCGGACAGCTCCCGCTGCACCTCGGCCGGGACGGCCCGGTCGGCCGCGCCGGCGAGCACCAGCACCGGGGCGTCGACCTGCGCCAGCGCGCCGCGCACGTCCGGCCGGGTCCCCATCGCCTCCGCGGCGAGCGCGACGCCCTCGGCGTGACGGCGCTCGCGCAGGGCGCGGGCGACGCGGGCCCAGCGGTCCTGCCCCTCGGGGTCCTCGCCGCGCGGGCCGACGCCCGACACGACCAGGCCCGACACCAGGCCGGGATGGCCGAGCGCCAGGCTCAGGGCGGTGGCGGCGCCGAGGCCCACCCCGACGATGACGGCGTCGCCGCCCTCCGCGGCGGTGAGCCGCGCGACGTCGGACGCGAAGTCGTCGATGCTCCACGGCCCGTGGGGCGTGGGCGACCCGCCGTGGCCGCGGAGGTCGGGGGCGACGATGCGGTACTCGTCCGCGACCGGCGCGAGCGCCTCGATCATGCTCTGCCCCGCCTGCCCCAGGTCGTGGAGCGCGATCAGCGGGGGTCCGTCGCCGGTGCGGTGGACGGCGAGTTCGATGGCGGGTGGGAGTGAGGGCATCGAGGCGCTCCTATTAACCACTGTGATACTCGTTTGGTGGTGAGACTAGCCCGAGAAACTTGCATCGTCAAACGGTGGTGAGCGGCCGACCCTTCGTCCTCGTCGCCGCCCGTCCGGCGCTCGATCTGTGCAATACCCGGTTGGGCGACGATGATCTCCTGGCCGGCCCTGACGACCTGTCACGCTGGTTCCTGGCGACGGGGCTGTCGGACGAGCCGGTGGCGATCTCGCCCCGCGCGCTGGAGGCGGCGCGGCGGCTGCGCCAGGAGCTCCGCCCCGCGCTGATGGCCTCCGACGCCACCGCGGTGGCGAGCATCGCGGAGCGGTGGCTGGAGGCGACGCCCGGCCGCCTCTGCGTGGAGCCCGGCACGCTCACGCCGCGGTTCACCCCCGCCGCCCAGAACACCGGCTGCCTGATGGTCCCGGCCGTGCTCGACGCGCTCGACATCGTGCGCGAGACGCCGGGGCGCGTGCGGGAGTGCGCCGCGGAGCGCTGCCCGGTGCTCTACCTGGACACGAGCCGCAACCGCAGCCGGCGGTGGTGCTCGATGGAGGTCTGCGGCTCCCGCGCGAAGGCGGCGGCGTACTACCGCCGCCGCCGCCGCGACGGCGGTCCCTAGCCGTCCAGCCCCGCGAGGAACGCGCGCACGACGTCGGCCCACTCCGCGGGCCGCTCCAGGGCGCTGAGGTGGCCCGCGCCGTCCATCACGTGGAGGCGCGCGTCCGGCATCGCCGCGACCATCGCCTCCGACAGCGCGGGCGGCGTGAGCACGTCCTCGGAGCTCGCGATGACCAGCGCCGGCATGTCCATCGCCGCCAGGTCGGGGCGGCGGTCCGCGCGGCCGGCGAGCGCCTCGAGCGCCACGGCGACCGCCTCCGGGTCCTGGGCGTCGGCCATCGCGCGGGTCGCCTGGAGCGCGGCCGTGTCGCCGGGGGCGACCATCCGCGGGACGAACCCGTCCAGGAACTCCGCGTACCCCCCGGCGCGGACGGCCGCGGCGCTCGCGTGGCGCGCGGCGGCGGCCTGCTCCGTGTCGGGCTCGGCGCGCGTGTTGGAGAGGATGAGGGCCCCGACCCGCTCCGGGTGGCGCGCGGCGAGCGCGAGCGCGGCGTAGCCGCCCAGCGACAGGCCGCCCACCGCCGCCCGGCCGCCGGGGAGCCCGGCGATCAGCGCCGCGACGTCGTCGGCGAACCCGTCGACCGAGGCGCCGGGCCGGGCCGGCGCGCCGCCGAGCCCCGGGAACTCGGGCATCACCACGGTGCGGTCGGCCTCCAGTGCGGGTACCACCCCGGACCACAGGCCGGCGTCGAGGGGGAACGCGTGGAGCAGTACCAGCGGGGTCGCTTCGGGCATCGCGCGAACGCTACCGTGTCCTGGTGAGCACCAGCACCCCCGTCGCGACCGACCCGGAGCGGCGCCAGTCGGGCTTCGGCGGCCTGGTCCCCACGTCGGCGGTCGCTCGCGAGGGCGACACGCTGGTGCTGGCGCTCTGCGTGGAGGTGCACGCCGAGGGGGCGGTCCTGCCCCTGCTCGTGCTCTCCGATGCCCCGGGCCTGCTCGGCTGGGACCCCGTCCAGGGCCTGGTGGCGCGCGACGACCACGGCCGCCGCTACGAGGTCGCCAACGTCGCGCAGCAGGCCGGCCTGGGTGCGCTGCAGACGGGGGTGTGGATCAGCCCGGCTCCGCCCCCCGACGCCCGCCGCCTGGTGCTGGAGGTGACCGGCCTGGTGCGCACCGCCGTCTCGCGCGGCGCCTCCGTGGAGCGTCCCCTCGCCGGGACCACCTGGCGCCTGGACCTCGACCTGGTGCCGCCACGGACCGCCGCCGAGCCGCCCGCCGCCCCCACGGGCGAGCCGTCGCGCGGGCGCCCCGCCCGGGTCCCGGCGCGGACGTTCTCGAGCTTCCGCGACCTCGTGCCGGTCGGCCAGGCGCGCGTCGCGGAGGGCGTCGCGGTGTGCCTGTGGGCGCTCGAGCGCTACGCCGACCGGTCCGTGCTGAGCGTCGCCGCCCTGGCCGAGGAGCCCCTGCGGGTGGCGCCGCTCACCCCGGGCGCCGGGGTGGTGGAGGTGTGGGACGACCGGGGCGGCGCCTATGCGGTCACGCCGATCCACGGCGCCGCCCGCCCCGGCTGGTGCGAGACGAGCCTCGAGGTGGTCCCGGCGATCGACCCCGGGGCGAGGGCCCTCGCGGTGCGGCTCGCCGACCTGCCCGGCCACTCGCCGTCGGCCGGCCGGGGCGACGCGCTGGCCGGGCCCTTCACGTTCGGGGTGACGATCCCCGCGGCCCCGTGACCTCCGCGGCCGACGGGCCCGCCTGGGTCGTCCTGCCGACCTACGACGAGGCCGAGAACGTCGTCCCGATGATCGAGGCCGTCCTGCGGGTGGCCGACGCGTCGGGCATCGCGATGCGGGTGCTGGTGGTGGACGACGGCTCGCCGGACGGGACGGCCGACCTGGCCGACGCGGTGGCCGCCCACGAGCCGCGCGTCGGCGTGCTGCGCCGCGACGCGAAGCAGGGGATCGGGCCGGCGTACCGGGCGGGGTTCCGGCGGGCGCTCGACGGCGGCGCCGGCGTGGTGGTCGAGATGGACTGCGACTTCTCCCACGACCCGGAGGCGCTGCCGCGCCTGATCGCGGCGACCGCGACCGCCGACCTGGTGCTGGGCTCGCGGTACGTCCGCGGCGGGGGCGTCGCCCGCTGGGGGCCGCTGCGCCGCGCCATCAGCCGCGCAGGCTGCCTGTACGCGCAGGCCGTGCTCGGCGTGGGGGTGCGCGACCTGACCGGCGGCTTCAAGTGCTTCCGCCGCGAGGTGCTGGAGGCGATCCCCCTCGACCAGGTCACCGCCGCCGGCTACGGCTTCCAGATCGAGATGACCTACCGGGCGATGGTGCTCGGCTTCCGGGTCGCGGAGATCCCGATCACGTTCACGGAGCGCGTCCACGGCACGTCGAAGATGAGCGGCGGGATCGTGTGGGAGGCGGCGTCGCTGGTGCCGCGCCTGCGCAGGCTGGGCCGCCCGCCCCGCGGGGTCGCCGCCCCGGCGCCCGCCGCCGAGGCCTCCGAGGCCACGCCCGCCCCCTAGCCTCCGCGGATCGCCGCCTCGGGGTCCTGCGGGTCCAGCCGGTGGACGCGCCGCCACGCGTCGGCGGCCTGCGGGTCCGAGCCGAGGAAGATCGCGAGCGCACGCCAGCTCTGCGGGTTGTCCGGCTGGACCCGGGTGGCCGCGCGGTAGGCGCCGAGGGCGCGCGGCAGGTCGCCCTCGTCGGTGTACGCCTGCGCCATCAGCATCAGCGGCGCCAGGGCCAGCGGGTTGGCGGCGCGCGCCTGCTTCGCGAGCGCGACGGCGTCGCCGGGGCGCCCGCCGGCGAGGGCCTCCCGGCCCTCGCGCACGGCCTGCGCCGACCACCAGGGCAGCACCGCGCTGACGGCCAGGATCACCACGGCGCACGCGAGGGCGGCCGCGGCGACCGGCGACGGCCGCGCGCGGCGCGGATCCGGCGGGCCGGGGGCGGCGGCCGCCAGGATGACGCCGGCGGAGGCGAGGGCGGGGACCGCGAGCGCCGGGATCGCCCACGACCAGTCGACCGCCGCCTGGAGCGCGAACGCGGCGACGACCGCCAGGGGCAGGCCGATCGCCGGGCCGGGGTGCACGTCGGCCACCCGGAGCGCCCCCCACGCCACCGCGACCACCAGGGCGAGCAGCAGCGCGAGCCCCACCAGCCCGGTCCCGGACATGGTGCGCAGGGCGGTGTCGTGGGGCTCCCGGGTGTTGAGCGCGTCGTCGCCGTTCGTGCGCTGTCGCAGCTGGACGAGCGGGAAGCCGCCCGCGCCCTGGCCCAGCACGGGGGCGTCCTTCCACGCCCGCCACGCCTCCTCCCACCAGCCCTTGCGCTGGTTGCCCGATGCGTTCACCAGCCGGCCGGGATCGTTGGCGACGGCGTCGCCGCCCTCCCCGCGGAACTCGGAGACGCGGTCGCCGGCCCAGTCGCGCGCGCCGCCGCTCGCCGCGAAGGTGCCGACACCGGCCACGAGGACGACCGCCAGCAGCGCCAGGGCGAGGCGGTTCCGCCGCCGCGGCTCCATGCGCGCCGCCGCCCGGCCCAGCACGGGGGCCAGGACGGCGCCGATCACGACGCCGGCCGCGAGGCGCCACCCGAGCTGCCCGCCGGCGCCCTCCCGCAGCGCCGTCGGAACCTGGTCGGTGGACAGCAGCGGCTCGGTGAGCGCGTAGGCGGCGGGCAGCAGCGCCCCGACGCCGCCGCCGACGGCGGCGGCCACGCCGTCCCCCCGGCGGGGCAGGAAGGCGATCGTCACGCCCACCGCCATCAGCAGCGACAGCAGCCCGCCCCGCGAGTACGTCAGGAGCACCGTCGTGACCACCAACGCCATCCCGCCCCCCGCGACGGCCGGGCCCCACCGCGCCCGTCCCGTCCCGCCCGCGAGCCACAGCAGCCCCGGGGCCGCGAGCACGGCGACGAGCGCCAGGGCGTTCCAGTAGCCGAGCGGGGCGGAGAGGCGCGCCAGGTCGGAGTCGTCGCCGAGCACGCCGGGGAGCACCTTGGTGCCGAGGGCGTAGAGCACCGCCGGCGCCGCGCCCGCGGCGAGCCCCAGGCCGAGCAGGCGGGGCGCGTCGCCGAGCACGGCGCCCAGGCCGACGCCGATCGCCAGCGCGCAGAGCCCGATCGCAACGCGGTCGGCGTCGATCCACGCCAGATCGGGGCCGGCGGCCCACGCGATCGACGCGGCCGACCAGGCGGCGAGCCCGGCCATCGCCCCGAGGGCCATGCGCGTGGGCCACGCGCGCAGCGCCGGGCGGCCCCACGCCAGGAGGAGGGCCCCTGCGGCGAGGACGGCGCCCGCCGCCAGCGCCAGGAACGCGGCGGTGGCCCCCGCCCGCCCGACCCCGTCGCCGAAGTCCATCCCGCCGTCGGCGCAGGCCACCGCCGCCCAGCCGGCGAGGGAGATCCCGCCGATCCACAGGGCGGCGCGTCGCGTCCGGGGGGTGGCCGGTGGCGCTTGTCGACCTTCCGGGCCGCCGCTACGATCCGCGGCGCCCTGGGGGCTGGCGCCCCCCATCTCCGTCACCGGGTGGATGCCCTGCTCCGACGCCCCGCCTGGGTGCTCCCGATCATGCTGCTCGCGCTCCTGGTGACCGCGCCGGCGGCGTTCGCCGGCGGCCGGGACGTCCTGGCGGACGCGAAGGATAACCGGGTGGACGCCTGTTACACGCGGGCCGAGCTCAACGAGGCCCTGCGGCTCGCCCGGTCCGACCAGCGCCTCTACGGTGTGCTGGTCGAGGTCATCCAGGAGGCGCAGATCAGCAACGTGAAGGTGAAGGGCCAGCCCTGCGGCAACGGCCGCCGCGTGCCCAGCGAGGCGATCGACGACACGGGCGGGGCGAGCCCGGCGCTCTGGGGCGGCCTGCTGGTGGGGGTGGGCCTGGTCGGCACGGGCGCCGGGCTGCTGGCCCGGCGGCGGCGGGACGGCTGATGCGCCGCTTCGTCAAGGACTTCCTGCTGCCGATGGCCGTGGCCGTGGCCCTGGCGTTCGTGATCCAGGCGGCGGTGGCGAAGCCCTACGAGATCCCGACGGAGTCGATGGTCCCGACGATCCAGGCGAACGACCGGATCATCGCCAACCGGCTCATCTACCGGATGCGCGACATCGAGCGCGGCGACATCATCGTGTTCGATCCCCCGCTCGCCGCCACCCGCACGTGCGGCGACGCCGGCGGCGGCAACGTCCCGTTCGTGAAGCGGGTGATCGGGCTCCCGGGCGACCGGGTCGAGGTCCGCGGCGACGGCACCACCATGGTCAACGGGAAGCCCTTCGTGGTGGAGAAGGCCCTGCGGCCCAACTACCGGATGAGGTTCCCCGTCGTGCCGCCCGACTCGCTGCTGGTGCTCGGCGACAACCGCCCCGGCAGCTGCGACTCCCACCAGTGGCGCGACGAGAACGGCGCCGTCGCACCGTTCGTGGCCCAGGACGCGGTGATCGGGCAGGCCGAGATCACCTACTGGCCCCCGGCCCACCTGGGCTTCCTGGACTAGCGGGCCGGACCCCCCGCGGAGCCGTCCGAGGGGTGCGAGATGGTGCCCCGCGAAGTCCCCGGACGATGCGTGGTTCCCGTCCGGCCGACGGCTTTGCATCTTCCGGCACGTGTGGAAGGATGGCCGTCCGCCACGCTGAATATGGGGTGGCGGTCGGCACAGCGACACCAGGGATAGCGTTCAGCCGTGATCTGCCCATTCTGCGACAATCCTGAGCACCGCGTGGTCGAGAGCCGCGTGGCCGACACGAAGGACGCCATCCGGCGCCGTCGCGAGTGCCAGGCGTGCGGGCGGCGGTTCACCACCTACGAGCGGTGCGAGGAGATGCCGCTGGTGGTGGTGAAGAGCTCGGGCGAGCGCCAGGGCTTCGACCGCGCCAAGCTGCTGGAGGGGCTCCAGCGCGCATGTCACAAGCGGCAGGTCTCGACGGCATCGCTCGACCTGGCCGTCCGCGACATCGAGGCCGAGTTGCGCAACCGTCTCCGCCAGGAGGTCAGCAGCACCCAGATCGGCGAGCTCGCCCTGCGCCGGCTCAAGGAGATCGACCCGGTGGCGTACGTCCGCTTCGCCTCCGTCTACCGCCAGTTCGCCGACGTGGACGAGTTCGGCGACGAGCTGCAGCGGCTCGAGCGCGAGCCGCCGCTGCCCCGCGGCCAGTCCCCCCTCGACGACCAACTCTTCGACACCCTCGACGCGGGGGCCGCCCAGCCCGGCCGCGCGACGCTCCGGGCGCTCCCCGGGGGTCGCGACGGGGGCGCCCCGCGCACGACCGCCCAGGAGGCAACCGATGGCGACTGACGCGCCGCCCACGATGACGGACCGCGCGCTGGGGATCTCGCGCCGCTTCACGCGGCCCGGCGTCCACCCTTACGACGAGGTCGCCTGGGGCCCCCGCGACGCGCGCATCGTGGAGCCCGCCCGGGACGGCAAGCCCGAGCGCGTCGTGTTCGCGCAGGAGGGCTGCGAGTTCCCGCTCGACTGGTCGGACACGGCGGTCCGCATCGTCGCCTCCAAGTACTTCCGCTACGGCATGGACGACCCGCGTCGCGAGACGAGCCTGCGGCAGGTGATCGACCGGGTGGTCGACACGATCCGCCACCACGGCACCAAGGGCGGCCACTTCGCCGACGAGGACGAGGCCGAGACGTTCGCCCAGGAGCTGCGCCACGTCCTGGTGACGCAGAAGGCGGCGTTCAACTCGCCGGTGTGGTTCAACTGCGGCGTCGCCGCGGCCACCCGCGAGCACGACGCCGACCGGATCCTGGACGTCGACGACCCGCCGGTCGAGCCGGGTGAGCCGCAGGTCAACCAGGCCTCCGCCTGCTTCATCCTCTCCGTGAACGACACGATGCCGTCGATCCAGCGGTGGATCGCGTCGGAGTCGGAGATCTTCCGCGGCGGCTCGGGCGCCGGCGTGAACCTGTCGCGCCTGCGCGGCGACGGTGAGGCGCTCAGCAACGGCGGCCAGGCCTCCGGGCCGGTCAGCTTCATGCGCTGGGCCGACTCGGGAGCCGGATCGATCAAGTCCGGCGGTGGGACGCGCCGCGCCGCGAAGATGGTGATCCTGGACGGGGACCACCCGGACATCCTCGAGTTCGTGCGCTGCAAGGCCCACGAGGAGGAGAAGGCCTACGCCCTGGGCGACATGGGCTACGACCTGGGCCTGAACGGCGACGCGTGGCGCTCGATCCAGTTCCAGAACGCCAACAACTCGGTGCGGCTCACCGACGAGTTCTTCCGGAAGGCCGAGGCGGGCGAGCTGTGGCGCACCCACGCCGTGGCGGGCGGCGAGGTGCGCGACGAGCTGCCGGCGGCCGACCTGCTGCGGGAGATCTCCGAGGCGGCGTGGGCGTGCGGCGACCCGGGCCTCCAGTACGAGGACACCATCCAGCGCTGGCACACCTGCCCGAACACGGCGCCGATCAATTCGTCGAACCCGTGTAGTGAATTTATGTTTATCGATGACTCCTCGTGCAATCTCGCGTCGATCAACCTGATGAAGTTCCG
>DASSBX010000127.1:0-5718 GCA_035698305.1 Miltoncostaeaceae bacterium
CAGCCGCGCTCGCCCGGAAAGGTCGCGACCGGCATCAGCTCGACGGCCGTGACGCCCAGCTCGGCCAGCGCCGGCAGGCGCGCCGCGGCGGCCGCGAACGTCCCCTCGGGCGTGAACGTGCCGACGTGCATCTCGTAGACCACCAGCGCGTCGGCGTCGAGCCCGCGCCACCCCTGGTCCGTCCACGCCCACGAGCCCGGGTCGACCACCTCCGACGGCCCGCGCACCCCCTCCGGCTGGAGGCGCGCGCACGGGTCGGGCAGGGGGTCGCCGCCGTCCAGCACGTAGCGGTAGCGGTCGCCGGGGCCGGCGCCGAGCCGCCCCGCGAAGACCCCGAGCTCCTCGTCGAGGGCCTCGCGGCGGCCGCCGATCTCCACCTCCACCCGCGACGCCTTCGGCGCCCATACGCGGAAGGTGGTGGTCCCGTCGCCGTGCGGCACGGCGCCGAGGGGCGCCTCCCACGGCAGGCGGTCGCCGCGCTCACTCATGCGGCGCGAGCCAGACCACTCCCAGCGGCGGCAGCATCAGCTCTGCGGAGGCGGACTCGCCGCCCCACGGGTGCTCCTCGGCGTTCACGACGCCCAGATTTCCCAGATTCGCGCCCCCGTAGACCTCGGCGTCGGTGTTCATCACCTCGCGCCAGCGGCCGGCGTGCGGCATCGGCAGCCGGTACGCGGGGCGCGGCACCGGCGACAGGTTCGCGGCGGCCACCAGCGCCCGGCCGTGCGCGTCGAAGCGGGCGAAGGCAACCACGTTCGCGTCGCGGTCATCGACCACCAGCCAGCGGAACCCCGCCGGGTCCGGATCGAGCTCCCACAGCTGCGGGTGGTCCCGGTACACGTGGTTGAGGTCGCGCACCAGGCGCTGCATGCCCCCGTGGCGCGGCTGCTCGACCAGGTGCCAGTCGAGGGACCGGGTGTGGCTCCACTCCTGCTCCTGGGCCAGCTCGCCGCCCATGAACAGCAGCTTCTTGCCGGGGTGCGCCCACATCAAGCCGTAGAGGGCACGCAGGTTGGCGTGCTTCTGCCAGTCGTCGCCCGGCATCTTCGACAGGAGCGACCCCTTGCCGTGCACCACCTCGTCGTGGGACAGCGGCAGCACGAACTGCTCGGTGAACGCGTAGACGAGGCTGAACGTGAGCTCGTCGTGGTGGTGGCTCCGGTGGATCGGGTCCTTCGCGAAGTACTCGAGGGTGTCGTGCATCCAGCCCATGTTCCACTTCAGGTCGAACCCCAGGCCGCCGGCGTCGGTGGGCCGCGAGACGGCCGGCCACGCGGTCGACTCCTCGGCGGCGTTCACGATCCCGGGGTTGGCGGCGTGGGTGACCTCGTTCATCTCGCGCAGGAAGCCGATGGCCTCGAAGTCCTCGCGACCCCCGTATTCGTTCGGCAGCCACTCGCCGGCGGCGCGTGAGTAGTCGCGGTAGAGCATCGACGCGACGGCGTCGACCCGGATGCCGTCGGCGTGGTACTCCTCGAGCCAGTAGAGGGCGCTCGCCGTCAGGAAGTTGCGCACCTCGTTGCGGCCGAAGTTGAAGATCAGGGTGCCCCAGTCGGGGTGGGCGCCGCGGCGGGGGTCGGCGTGCTCGTACAGCGCCGTGCCGTCGAACTGGGCGAGGGCGAACTCGTCGCGTGGGAAGTGGGCGGGCACCCAGTCCAGGATCACGCCGACGCCGCGCTCGTGGATGCGGTCGATCATCTCCCGCAGGTCGTCCGGCGTCCCGAGCGTCGGGGTGGGCGCGAAGTACGACGTCACCTGGTAGCCCCAGGAGCCGCTGAACGGGTGGGCCATGACCGGCATCAGCTCGACGTGGGTGAACCCCATGTCGCGGGCGTAGTCGCCCAGCTCGTCGCCGAGCTCGCGGTAGGTGAGGGGGCGGTTGCCCTCCTCCGGGTTCCAGCGCCACGACCCGAGGTGCACCTCGTAGATCGACACCGGGTCCGCGTGGGGGCGGCTCGCCTCGCGCGCCTGCAGCCAGGCCCCGTCGCGCCACTGGTGCTCCGACGCGAAGACGGTGGAGGCCGTGCGCGGCGGCATCTCCGCCGCCGTCGCCATCGGGTCGGCCTTCAGGCGCAGGCCGCCGTCGGCCCCGCGGATCTCGTACTTGTAGTGCGCGCCGGGCGCGACCCCCGGCACGAACAGCTCCCAGATGCCCGAGGCCCCCAGGGAGCGCATCGGGTGGACCCGGCCGTCCCAGGCGTTCCAGTCGCCCACGACGCTGACGGAGCGCGCCGACGGCGCCCACACCGCGAAGGCCGTCCCCTGCGCGCCGTCCACCGTCCGCACGTGCGCGCCGAGCCGCTCCCACAGCTCGTGGTGGCGGCCCTCGCCGACCAGGTGCAGGTCGAGCGCCCCGAGCGTGGGGAGGAATGTGTATGGGTCGCGGGTGCGCAGCACGCGGCCGTGGTGGGCCACCTCCACCTCGTAGCGGGGCACGTCGGTGGCGCCCGGGATCACGCCCTCCCACAGCCCCGACGCGCGGTGCCGCAGGTCCAGGGGCTCGCCGTCGCCGACGATCACCTTGACGCTCTCCGCCTCCGGCCACCACACGCGCACCGCGACGCCGTCGGCGACGGGGTGCGCGCCGAGCACCCGGTGGGGCTCGTGGTGGTCGCGGGCGGCGAGGAGCGCGATGTCGCGCTCGACGCCGGTCTGGGTGCTACTCATGGCTCCACCCTCAGGACGTGTGCGGTGGTCAGCGCCGGGTCCAGGCGCACGTAGTTGGCGCCGGCCGACCAGTGGTAGATGTCCCCGGTGATCAGGTCGCGCACGCGGAACGCGTCCGGCAGGCCGATGTCGTCGGGGATCACCGCGACGCCCTCCTGCGCGTGGAACGGGTCGGTGTTGACCACGCACACGATCGTCCCCCGGCCCGTGCCCTTCGCGTAGGCGAGCAGGGCGGGGTTGGCGGTCTCGAGGAAGCGCACGTCGATGCGCCCCAGCGGCGGCGACGCGCGGCGGATCTCGTTGAGGCGCCGGATCAACGGCAGCAGCGGGCCGTCCAGCGCGCGCTCCTTCACCTCGTACTTCTCCGAGTCGAGGTACTCCTCGCTGCCGGGCTCCACCGGCACGGCCTCCAGGTTCTCGTAGCCGGAGTAGACGCCGTAGCTGGGCGACAGGGTCGCGGCCAGGATCAGCCGCGCCTCGAACGCCGGCCGGCCGCCGGTCTGGAGGTACTCGTGGAGGATGTCCGGGGTGTTCACGAAGAAGTTGGGGCGGAAGAACTCCTTCGCGGGGCCGGCGAGCTCCTCCACGTACTCGCGCAGCTCCCACGCGGTGTTCTTCCACGTGAAGTAGGTGTACGACTGGCTGAACCCGGCCTTGGCGAGCGCGTACATCCGCGCGGGGCTGGTGAACGCCTCGGCCAGGAACACCACGTCCGGGTGGTCCTCGCGGACCGTGCGGATGAGCCACTCCCAGAACCCGATCGGCTTCGTGTGGGGGTTGTCGACGCGGAAGATCCGGACACCCCGCTCGACCCAAAACACGACGGCGGCGCGCAGCTCCTCCCACAGCGCCGCCCAGTCGTCCGACGCGAAGTTGACGTTGTAGATGTCCTGGTATCGCTTGGGCGGGTTCTCGGCGTACTTCAGGGTGCCGTCGGGGCGGCGGTGGAACCACTCCGGGTGCTCCGCCAGCCACGGGTGGTCTGGGGAGCACTGGATCGCGAAGTCGAGGGCGATCTCCATGCCGTAGTCGGCGGCGGTCCGCACCAGCGCCTCGAGGTCCTCGAGCGTCCCGATCGCCGGCTCCACCCCCGTGTGGCCGCCCTCCTCGGCGCCGATCGCCCACGGGCTCCCGGGATCGGCCGGCTGCGCGACGGGGGCGTTGTTGCGGCCCTTGCGGTGGGTATGGCCGATGGGGTGGATGGGTGGCAGGTAGATGACGTCGAAGCCCAGGTGCGCGAGCCCCGGGACCGCCTCGGCCACGCCGGTCAGGCCGCCCCACGAGCGCGGGAACAGCTCGTACCAGGCGCCCATCCGGGCGCGCTCGCGGTCGACGTCCACCAGGTGGATCTCGGAGCGGGTGCGCTCCGGCCGGCCGCCGGCGCCGTCGAGGGCGGCCATCGTCTCCTCCGACAGGGCGGGGGCGGCGCGATCGACCGCCGACCCCGGGCCGCGCAGCGCGGTCGCCGCGCCCCGCGCCGCCGCCCGGCCCGCGCCCCTCAGCCGCGACGCCGCCGCCTCGTGCAGGGCGGCGCCCTCGATCATCTCGCTGTCGAGGTCCTCCTGGCCGGCGGCGAGCTTGCGCTCCACCTCGGAGCGCCACGACGCGACGTGGTCGACCCACGCCTCCACCTGGAAGGCGTGGAGGCCCAGCGCCGCGGTGGTGAACGTCCCGCGCCAGCGGTCGGGGGTGAGCTGCTCCATCGGCTCCTCGGCCCACGACGTCGCGCCCGGCGGGCGGTGGCGCACGACGGCGCGCAGCTGCTCGTGACCGTCGCGGACGATGTCGCACTCCACGACGACGTCGTCGCCCTGCGAGCGCTTCACCGGCCAGCGGCCGCCCTCGACGGCCGGGAGGACGTCGTGGATCTGGATCCGCGAGGGCTGCGTGCGGGGCGTGGTGGCGGGCACGGGCGACACTCAGCGTAGCCTTTCCCGATGCCGCCGACGCCGACACCGGACGACCCCACGGCGACGCGCCGCTCCGGCGTGCTGCTGCACGTCACATCGCTCCCCGGCGGGCGCCTGGGGCCCGAGGCGATGCGGTTCGTCGACTGGCTGGCCGACGCCGGGCAGTCGTGGTGGCAGATCCTGCCGGTCACGCCGCCCGACCGGCACGGCTCCCCGTACAAGAGCCCGTCGGCGTTCGCCGGGTGGCCGGGGCTGCTGGCGCGTCCGCGGGCGCGGGTGACGGCGCCCGAGGCGACCGATTTCCGGGAGCGCAACGCCGCGTGGATCGAGGGGTGGGTCCGGTTCGCCGGTCGTGACGCGCTGGCCGACCAGGTGCGCTTCGACCGCGAGTGGGGCGAGCTGCGCGCGTACGCCGCCGACCGGGGCGTGCGGATCATGGGCGACCTGCCGTTCTACGTCGCCCCCCGGGGCGCCGACGTGCGCGCCCACCCGCACCTGTTCCGCGACGACGTGATCGCGGGGGTGCCCCCGGATGCGTTCAGCGCCTCCGGCCAGCTGTGGGGCAACCCGACGTACGACTGGCGGGCGATGCGCGGCGAGGGGTACGCCTGGTGGGTGGCCCGCCTCCGCCGGGCCCGCGACCTGCACGACGCGGTGCGCATCGACCACTTCCGGGCGTTCGTGGCGTTCTGGGGCGTCCCGCGTGGCGCCCGGACGGCACGGGGCGGCCGCTGGCTGCGCGGCCCGGGGGGCGCGCCGATCGAGGCGGCCGTCCGCGAGCTGGGCCCGCTGTCGCTGGTGGCGGAGGACCTCGGCGTCATCACGGAGCCCGTCCACCGCCTGATCGCCGGCCTCGGCCTGCCCGGCATGCGGGTCGTCCAGTTCGGCGTCCCCGGGGGGCCCGGCAACCCGCACCTGCCCGAGAACCACCCGGAGCGATCCGTGGCCTACGCGGGCACCCACGACAACGACACCGCCGCCGGGTGGTGGGAGTCGGCCGACGACGGCACCCGCGCCGCCATGACCGCCGCCGCCGCCCGCCGGGGGGTCGACGGCGGGCCGCCCCACCGTATGCTCGTCCGCATGACCCTCGGCTCCCCGGCGGGCCTGGCGATCGTGACGGCCCAGGACGTCCTGGGCC
>DASSBX010000128.1:0-13521 GCA_035698305.1 Miltoncostaeaceae bacterium
ATCTCGAGCGCCTGCGCGAGCGGCTCCCGGGCGTCGGTGGGCCGGCGCGCCAGCCGCAGCGCGGTGCCGAGCGACGCCAGCGCGCGCGCGTACTCCAACCGCGCGGTCGACCCCTCCAGGATCGCGACCGCCTCCTGCAGCTCCTCGACGCCGTCCGCCCGCCGCAGCGCCCCGTGGATCCGCATCGCGCCACCCAGCACGCGCGGCGACCCCCACGCGCGGGCCCGCTCCAGCTCCTCGGCGGCCAGGGCGACCGCCTCCCCGGTGCGACCCAGCCGGTCGAGCGCCTTCGCCCGCAGCGAGCGCCACGGGATCCACGCGGGGTTCGGCGTGAGGCGCGCGAACCGCTCCTCGCACAGCTCCGAGTAGGCCACCAGCTCCTCGTCGGCGCCCGTCTCGAACAGCAGGCGCAGCCGGGACGCCGCGTACCACGCGAGGATGCTGTTGCCGGGCGGCAGCGCCGTGCCGAGGCCGACGGAGTCGAGCACGTCGCGGGCGGCGGGGATGTCGCCCCGGTTCATCAGCGCGTGCGCGTGGTGGGCCTGGAGGATCGGCTCGACGCTGGCCTCGCCCCACACGTCGTGGATCTCGCGGTTCTCGCGCATCATGTCGATCGCGTCGTCCAGCTGACCCCGGAGGGAGCGCGCGATGCCGCCGAACGCGAGGTAGGCGGACCGCGCCCACGGCGACCCCGACCGCCTCGCGGCCTCGAACGAGGCGTCCATGAACGGCATGACCTCGCCGCGGTCGGCCATCACCAGCACCACGAACGCCCCGCCGTGCGCCAGGCCGCCGTTGTCGGCGTCGAGCAGCACCCCGTCCTGGATGGCGCGCAGCGCCAGGTCTGCGCAGCGGTCGGCCGGCCCGTCGGTCATCGCCCACTGGTAGGCGGCGAGCGCCGCGAGCGCCCGCGCGCCGGGGCCGTCGCCGGTCAGCTCCCCGCGGTACGGCGCGAACGGGGCCTCGTCCAACGGGACCAGCGCCGTGTCGAAGAACGCGATCCCGAGGCGGGCCGCCTCGTAGCGCTGGTGCAGGTCGCGGTCGCCGTCCCCGACGAGCGCCCGCCCCTCCTCCGCGACCGCGAGCGCCTCGGCCAGGTTGTTGGTGAACGTCAGCGTGTTGGCCAGCAGGATCCCGATCCGGGCCCGCTCCACCGGGTCGGAGGTGAGCCGGAAGGCCTCCCGCAGGCGGTCGGCCGACGCCCGACCGTCCGTGAAGCCCTCGACCACCCCCAGCTGCCCGAGCAGGCGCGCCCTGCGCGCGTCGGCGAGCGGCTCGTCCAGGCTGCGGCGCAGGTAGGTGGCGGCGCTGTCGCCGGCGCCCTTCACGAGCGCGGCGCGGGCGGCGTGCTCGAGCTCGTCGGCCACCCACTCCTCGCCGGTCGGCGGCATCTCCAGCAGGTGGGCGGCGACGGCGTCGCGCGACGCGCCCCCCTCGCGGAGGATCCGGGCGGCGAGGGTGTGGCGCCGCTCCCGCTCGCCCGGCGGTATGTCGCGATAGATCGCGTCGCGCACCAGCGGGTGCACGAAGCCGATCGGCGGCTCGGGACGCAGGATCTCGGCGCGGGCGAGCACGCCGAGGCCACGGGCGGCGGCGTCCTCCCCCAGCCCGGCGAGCCCGGCGACGTGGCGCGCCTCCGGCCCATCCCCCAGCATCGCGACGGCCTCGGCCACGGCGACCGCCTCGTCGGGCAGGCGCGCCAGCCGCACCAGCACCGCCCGCCGGACGGCCCGCGGCCCCAGATCCTCCACCGCGCCGGCGTTGCGCGCCACGGGCGCGATGCCCTCGCTCTCGACGGCGCGCAGCAGCTCGGTGAGCAGCAGGGGGTTGCCGCCGGTGGCGACGTGGCAGGCCTGGGCGAACGCCCAGTCGGCGGGGCGCCCCAGGCGGGCTTCGATGAGCCGCGCCGCGCCCGGCGCCGACAGCGGGGTGGGCGACATGGCGAGCGTCAGGGGGTCGCGCTGCAGGTCGGCCAGCAGCGCCAGGTCGGCGCCCGGCTCGTCGGGGCGGGTGCTGCCGATCACCACCACCGGGCTCCCCTCCAGCCGGTTCAGCAGGAATGCGATGAACCGCAGGGAGGGGCGGTCGCACCAGTGCAGGTCGTCCACCACGATCGCGAGCGGCCCCTCCGAGGCCAGGTTCAGGGCCAGCCAGTAGAGGCCGTGGAGGGTGGCGAACGACGCGTCACGCGCCTCTCCGACGTCCTCGGGATCGGGACCGAACAGCGGCGCGGCCGTCGCGGCGGCCCCGGCCAGCAGGCGCTCGCGGGCCGCCGGGTCGACCAACGCCACCTCGAACAGCTGGCGCACCACCCCGAACGGGAACTCGCGCTCCAGCTCGCTACCGCGGGCCGTGAGCACGGTCATGCCGGCCTCGCCGGCGCGCCGGCGGGCCTCGGCGGCGAGGCGCGACTTGCCGATCCCCGCCTGCCCCTCGATCAGCAGCATCCGGGCCTCGCCGCCCGCCGCGCGGTCGACGACGTCGTCGATCTGGGCGACGAGCCGGTCGCGCTCGACCAGGACGTCGGTGCGGGCGGACGGGGCGCCGGGCATGAGACGCCGGATCCTACTCCGGCGTCCGGCCGTCGAACCCCCGCGGGTGCGCCGGGGGCGATCGCCGCCCGCCTCCCGTGAGAGGATCGCCCCTCCCCACCGTCGAGAGAGGAGCGCGCCATGTGCCGCAACATCCGCACCCTCCACAACTTCGAGCCGCCCGCCACCCCCGACGAGGTCCAGGCGGCGGCGCTGCAGTACGTGCGGAAGATCAGCGGCTCCACCCGGCCGTCGAAGGCCAACCAGGAGGCGTTCGACCGGGCCGTCGCCGCCGTCACGGCGATCTCCGAGCAGCTGCTGTCCGAGCTGGTGACCGCCGCGCCGCCGAAGAACCGCGAGGTGGAGATCGCGAAGGCGCGCGCCCGCTACCAGCGCCGCCGGGCCGCCTGACCGGGCAGGCCGAGACCCGGGAGGCCGAGACCCGGGAGGTCGCGACCCCGTCCGGGCCCGCCCGGGTCCACCTCCACCGGCCGCCGGGCGCGCCGCGGGCCGTGATGGCCCTGGGCCACGGCGCCGGCGGCGGCGTGGCCGCGCCCGACCTGCGCGCGGTGGCGGCCCTCGCCACCGGCCGTGGGGTGCTGGTGGCCCTGGTGGAGCAGCCCTACCGGGTCGCGGGGCGGCGCTCCCCCCCGCCGCCGGCCCGCCTGGACCCCGCGTGGGCCGCCGCCGTGGCGCACGTCGCGGCGGACGCGCCGGGCCTGCCGCTCGTGACGGGCGGGCGCTCGTCGGGCGCGCGGGTGGCCTGCCGGACGGCCTCGGCAACCGGGTCGGCGGGGGTCCTGTGCCTGGCGTTCCCGCTCCAGCCCGCCGTCGGCGCCGGCCGCCCGCCGCGCCCGAGCCGCCTGCCGGAGCTGGAGGGGGTCGCCTGCCCCGTGCTGGTGGTGCAGGGGGAGCGCGACCCGTTCGGGATGCCCCCGGACGGCCCGGGCCGCACCGTCGCGCGGATCGCCGGCGACCACTCCCTGAAGTCGGACGTCAGGGCGTTGCGAGACGCCGTCGGGGGGTGGCTGGACCTCGTGCTGGGCGGGTAGCGTCGCCGCAACGAGCGACGGAGGGAGGTCCCGTGGACTGGAGACTGGAGCTGGTGTCGGTGCCGGTGAGCGACGTCGACCGGGCGATCGCCTTCTACCGCGACGGGGCGGGCTTCGTGCTCGACCACGACCACCGGGTCGACGAGCACCTGCGTTTCGTGCAGCTCACCCCGCCCGGGTCGGCCTGCTCGATCGCCATCGGCGAGGGCATCTCGGAGGCGACGCCCGGCAGCGTCCAGGGCCTGCAGATGGTGGTGGACGACGTCGACGCGGCCCGGTCGGAGCTGCGCGCGCGCGGCGTCGAGTGCGGCGAGGTCCAGCACCTCCCGTGGGGGAGCTTCCTGTTCTTCAGCGACCCCGACGGCAACGGCTGGGCGGTCCAGCAGATCCCGCCGCGGGGATGAGGCGCCGGGGCGCTACGGCCCCGCCGCGTGCAGCTCCTCGAGCACCAGGTCGTCGCGGTTCTCGACCCCCGCCTGCTCGAGCGCCGCGATCCGGCGCGGGTCGGCGGCGAAGGCGCGCGCGGCCTCGGCGGAGGGGAAGTCGAACATCACCACGACGCTGTTGGGGTCCCCGTCGTCGCCCATCACGCGGCACCCCCGGCAGCCCATCTCCAGGCGGACGGGCCGGAAGTCGCGGAAGACGCCCATGAATGCGTCCCGGTCGCGTACCCGGTAGCGGGCCTCGAGAACGCTCATCACCGCCTCCTTCGTCGTCTGTGCGGACAGCCTGACGGCCGGCGGGCCCCGCGTCGAGGGGACGGCCGGCGGCGTCAGAGCCGCGGGTCGACCGGCTCGCTCTCGAGGGCGAGCACGCCGAACACGCACTCGTGCACCCGCCGCAGCGGCTCGCGGCGCACGAAGCGCTCCACCGCCTCCACGCCGAGGGCGAACTCCCGCAGGCCGAGGGACTGCTTGCGCCCCAGCCCGCGGTCGCGCAGGCGCTCCAGGTTCACGGGCTCGGTGTACTCGGGGCCGTAGATGATCCGCAGGTACTCCCTGCCGCGGGTCTTCAGCGCCGGCTGCACCAGCTCGCCGCGGTTGCGGGCCACGAACCCGAGGGGCTTCGTGACCATCCCCTCCCCGCCGGCGGCGGTGAGCCGCTCCCACCAGGCGACACCCTGCGCCACCGCATCCGGGTCGCTCACGTCCACCACGATCCGCTCGGTCGGGAGGATCAGGCCGTCGCCGGCGAGGCGGGCGAGCTCGTCGAGGTGCCAGTCGTGGGGCCGGTCGACGTGCGCGCGACCCTCGGTGGCGAGCAGGTGGAACGGTGCGAAGCGCAGTTCGCCGGCGGAGCCGGCCGGCCAGCAGTAGCGCCGGTACGCCTCGGCGTAGGCGGCCGCGTCGCCGGCGCGGGCGCGCAGGCGGGCCACGAGGCGGTCGGCGTTGCGGGTGCCGGCGATCGCCTCGGCCGCCTCCACCGCCGCAGCCAGCCCCACCCGGGCGGCGGCGCCCAGCGGCGCGTACCGGCGCGCAAGCAGCTCTCGGGCCTGCGCCGGCCACGGCATGAGCTCTCCGTCCAGCAGCGCCCAGTCGGTGTCGAGGCGGTCGAACAGGCCCGACCCCTCGCACGCCGCGCGGACCCCGCCGACCAGCTCACGCTCGCGCTCCGCGTCGGCGAAGAACGGTCGCGCCGTGCGGGTGTAGCAGGCGCCGGCGCTGCCGTCGGCCACGCCGAAGCGCCGCCGCGCGGCGCCGGCGTCGCGGCAGACGACCACCACCGCGCGCGATCCCGTGTGCTTCTCCTCGCACACGACCGCCGGCACGCCCGACTCGCGGTAGTACGCGAACGCCTCGTCCGGATGCTCCAGCAGGCCCTCCCGCCGCGTCGCGGCCGACGGCGGGACGGTGGGCGGCAGGTACACCACCCAGCGCGGGTCGTGGGCGAAGCGGCCCATCACCTCCAGCGCGGCGACCGCGTTCTCCTCGTGGATCCCCACCGCCCGCTGCAGGCGGGTCGAGATGTGCCGCCGGCCCAGGACGTCCTCGATGTCGAGCACCTCGTCCTCGGGCTCGCCGGCGGTCAGCCCCACCGCCTCGTCGGCCGGGAACGGCCGCACCGGGACCGCGTACGCCCGCCGCGCCGGCACCGACACCAGGTCGCGCTCGGGGTAGCGCAGCGCCGTGAGCCGCCCGCCGAAGACGCATCCGGTGTCGACGTTGATGGTGTCGTTGAGCCATTGCGGCTCGGGGACCGGGGTGTGGCCGTAGACCACGGTCGCCTCGCCGCGGTAGGCGGCCGCCCAGCCCCAGCGCACCGGCAGGCCGAACTCGTCGCTCTCGCCGGTGGTCTCCCCGTACAGCGCGAAGTCGCGGACCTTCGCCGACCCGCGCCCGTGCATCTCCTCCTTCAGCCCGGCGTGGGCCACCACCAGCCGGCCGTCGTCCAGCACCAGGTGGCTGACGAGGCCGTCGAGGAAGATCATCAGCTCGTCGACCTCCGCCTGGCGGCGCCCCTCCGGGAGGGCCTCCACCTCCGCCAGCGAGCGGTCCAGCCCGTGGGTCACCTGCACGTTGCGGCCGCGCAGCGCCCGCAGGAGCTTCAGGTCGTGGTTGCCGGGGACGCAGCGGGCGCTGCCGGCCGCCACCATCCGGCGCACCAGGGCCACCGTGTCGAGGATCCGCGGCCCCCGGTCGACGAGATCGCCCACCAGGATCGCGATGCGCCCGTCCGGGTGCCGCGGCACGCCGTCGTCGCCGGGCACGTAGCCGAGCGTGGCGAGCAACTCCTCGAGCTCGTCGCAGCAGCCGTGGACGTCGCCGATGATGTCGAAGGGGCCGTGCAGCTCGCGGTGGTCGTTCCACAGGCGCCGGCGACGGACCACCGCGGCGTCGACCTCCTCGGGGGAGGTCAGGTGATGCAGCGTCCGGAACCCCTCTCCGCGGAGCCCGCGCAGGGAGCGGCGCACCTCCCGCACGTGCCGCCGGATGACGGGCACGGCGACGCGGCGGTCCGTGCGGGACAGGTTGCGCTCCAGGCACAGCGACGCCGGCATGTCGAGCACGATCGCCGCGAGCAGGGCGTGGTGCTCGCGCCCCAGCGCGATGAGCCGGGCGCGGTCCTGGCGGCGGGCGTTGGTGGCGTCGATCACCGTCAGTCGCCCTGCGCGCAGGCGGGTCGCGACGATGAACTCGAGCAGCGCGTGCGCGTCGGCGGACGCCCCCTGGTCGTCGGGGTCGTCGGCCACCAACGCGCGGCAGGCGTCGCTCGAGACCACCTCGGTCGGCAGGAAGTGCCGGGCGGCGAACGCGGTCTTGCCGGACCCGCTCGCCCCGATCAGCAGCACGAGCGAGAACGCCGGCAGGTCGAGGACGCGCGGCTCCCCGGTCATCGCAGGGTGAGGACGGCCATCTGGGTGGGCGGGCCGAGCTCGGCGTCCTCGGGACCCACGGGGACGTGGCGCACCTCGTAGCCGTGGACCGCGGCGGCGCCGCCGCACCAGGCGCGGAACTCGTCGCGGCTCCATTCGAAGCGGTGGTCGCGATGGCGCCTCGCGCCGGCGGCCAGCCCGTCGAACAGGGGGTTGTACTCGCGGTTGGGGGTGGTCACCACCACGGTCCGGGGGCGCGTCGCGCCGAAGAGGACGCGCGTGAACCCGGCGAGCCGCACGGGGTCGAGGTGCTCGATCACCTCAACCACCGCGGCGGCGTCGAACCCGGCGAGGCGCCGGTCGCGGTAGGTGAGGGCGGTCTGCATCAGGTGCACCCGCCCGCGCTGGCCGGACGGCATCCGATCGAGCCGCAGGCGCCGGGCCGCCGACTCGAGCGCCCGCTGGGACACGTCGGCGCCCACGATCTCGGTGAACTGGAGCTCGGCGATGAGTCCGGCCAGCAGCTTGCCGTTGCCGCAGCCGAGGTCGAGCACCCGCCGCGCCCCGCTGCCGCGCAGCACGGCCAGCACGGCGCCGAGGCGGGCCTCGCCGAGCCGCACGGGGGCCTCCAGCGCCTCCTCCTCGGCGTCGTCGCGCTCGGCCGCGTCCTCGTCGGGCGGCGGCTCGTCGCGCAGCAGCTGCGCGACCGCCCCGCCCGCCGGGGTGCGGTCGCGCGCGAGCGAGCGGGCGGCGATCAGGTCGCGCTCCGGGTGACCCTCCAGCCATGGCTCCCCGCGCCGCGGCGCCCTGCCCGCCTCGGACTCCTCCGCCGGGTCGTGCCCGGTGCCGTCGAGGACCGGGAGCAGGACGAAGAGGTGGCTGAGCAGGTCGGCCAGGCGGACCTCGCCCTCCAACGTGACGGACAGGTACGGGCTGACGCCCCACTCGGGGAACGCGGGGTCCAGGGGGTGGCCCTCGGCGGTCACGGCGTAGCCGAGCGGCTCGAACATCCGCCGCACGAACGCCTCCCCGCCGGGTGAGGGCAGCACCGGCAGGCGGGCGGTCAGGGGCAGGGGCAGCCGGGCCAGGTCGGGCAGGGCGTCGGAGCGACCGGACATCGCCGGGCCGAACACGCGCCCGAGGGCGACGGCCAGGAACGCCGACGCGGCGTACGGGCGGTCGTTGACGTACTGGTCGATGCGCGGGAAGCGCGACCCCCGGCGCACGAGCCCCACCGGGTCGACCTCCAGCAGCAGCGCGACCGTGCACCGCTCCTCGGTCGCCTCCGGGTAGAAGACCTGCGCCATCCCCACGGGCAGGGGGAACTCCTGGAGCCGCCCGGGTCGCTTGTGCAGCAGCAGCCCGAGGTCGGTCGCGGGGCGATGCGTGGTGCTGATGGTGAGCAGCATCCCCGGCATCAATATCAGCGCCGGGGGAGAAGGCCGCCCCCGGCGTCAGTCCACGGCGCCCAGCTTTATGGCTTCCAGCAGGAAGGCCTGCGCCTCCGGGGGGATGACCTCGTAGTCGATGCCGGCGCCGCCCGCCATCAGCTCTTCGATGACCGCGGCGATCGTCACGGCCGAGGAGTCGTCGGCCAGGATGAACAGCGCCGCCTCCGAACCCTCGATGTAGGTGCCGATCTGCTTCATGAGCTTGTCGCTCACGCCGCTGTCGCGGGCCTTGCCGATGAGCGCGCCGGCGCCCACGCCGACGGCGGTGGCGGCGACGACCGGCGCGGCGATCAGGCCCACCAGCAGCCCCACGGCGCCGCCGCGGAACGCCCCGCGCTTGGCGGTGGCGTCGCGGGTCTGGTGGATCTTCACCTTGCCCTTGTCGTTGCGGTACACGAGGGCGGCGTCGTCCACCGTGATCGCGCCCTCCGCCACGGCGTCGTCGATGCGGTCGAGCGCATCGAGACCGGCGTCCCGCGACGGGACGCCCACCATGATCAGCTGCATGTCGCCTTCTCCTGTGTGGGGCCGGCAGGGTCCCCGCGGCGGGCGATCCACGTCGCCCGCAGGGCGGACGCGTCGACCGGGCGGTGGACGTACTCGGCGGTGACGGTGACCCGCGGGAAGCCGGCCGCGGCGAGGGCCGCGCGGATCTCCCCGTCGGTGAAGAACCATTGGCGGTGCTCCTCCGCGAAGCGCGCCTCCCCCTCCCCCACGACGATGCGGGTGTCGCACGTGCGGGCGCCGGCGTCCACGGCGGCGGAGAGGGTGTACCGGTGCCCGTCCTCCTCGCCCTCCAGGAACGGGTTGGCGGCCATCATCGCCATCGCCGCGTCCGTGTGGGCGTCGAAGACGAGCCAGCCGCCCGGCCGGATGCGGGCCGCGAGGGCCACGAGGGTGGCGCGGAACGCGCGTGGGGCGAGGTGGTTGACGCCGTCGAGGGTCGAGACCGCCGCGTCGAAGGTGCCGCCGATGCTGAGGTCGGGCAGCGTGTCGCGCACCAGGACGGCGTCGGGGCCCAGCAGCAGCCGGGCCCGGTCGAGCATCTCCTGCGAGGCGTCGACGCCGGCCACCTCGTAGCCCAGGCCGGCGAGCTCCGCCGTCATCAGCCCGGTGCCGCAGCAGACGTCCAGGACGGTGCGGACGCCGTCGGCGTCGTTCGCCCACAGGTCGTGGAGGAAGCGCGCCCAGCGCCCGTGGCAGCGGTCCACGACGATGTCGTCGTAGACCGCTGCGAGCGCCGTGTAGGGGTCGGCCTCGCCGACGCGTCCCCCGGCCATGGCGGGCCCGGTCAGATGCCGAGCAGCTTCGCCTTGGCGGCGGTGAACTCGTCGTCGGAGAGGATCCCCTGCTTGTGCAGCTGGGCGAGCTCCTGCAGCTTCGCGATCTGCTCGTCCTCCCGCGGCGCCGCCGGGGCGGCCTCGACGTACTGCGGCTGCTGCTGCGCGGCCTGCTGCTGCTCCTGCTCCGCGTACTTCCCGGCCTGCCGGTGGGCGACGCGCCCGGAGACGGCGGTGGCGGTGCCCGCCACCACGGCGGTGCGGGCGGCCATGCGAAGAAGTCCCATTGTCAGCCTCTCAGTCGGGGAGGGAGATGGTGCCGAGCTCGTTCAGGGCGGCGTCCACAACGTCGGCGGGGATGCGGATCTGGTCGATCACGAAGCCGTCCGCGGCGCGGACGGCCTCGACGAACTTGGAGGCCCACGCGTTCTCGAACGCCACCACCAGCGCCGAGGTGTTCGGCGGCAGGTCGTCGGCGAGCTCGTCGGCGTCCTCGGCGTTGAGCGCGCCGGGCGCCTGCACGTCGACCGCGAGGAACGCCGGCCCGGTCTCCGGGTCGAGGTCCTGGATGTCGATCGTGGTGACGGTGCCGTCGGCGTCCTTCATCACGAAGAGCAGGTCGAGGAGCCGGACCGTCCCGCTCTCGACGAGGTCCATGATCGCGGGTGCGATCTGTCCGGTGAACTTGTTCCCGGGAAAGCCCAGGATCACGATGTCGACTGGGCCGGTGGCCATGCCGCCTCCTTCTGGGTGCAAGTGCTCGTGCATGTAGTCCAGCGCTCCCGGCGGGGTCGCGCATCGCCCCGATGGGGTGATGCCGCGTCAGGCGGGGATGCGCCCCGTGTCGCCGTCGGCGAGGAAGAGCAGGGCGGCGCGGACCCGGCGGTCGACCGTCTCGTCCTGGGGGCGGAGCCCCAGCTTCGCGAAGATCGCGTTGACGTGCTTCTCCACCGCCCGCTTGGTCAGGACGAGCGCGTCGGCGATCGCGGCGTTGCTCCTGCCCTTGGCGATCTCGCCGAGGATCTCCACCTCCCGCGGCGTGAGCGCCGCCAGCGGGGAGCGGCGCGCCCTCACGCGGTCGGCGACCAGCGCCTCGACCACCACGGGATCGATCACCGAGCCGCCGCGGGCCACCTCGTGGATCGCCCCCACGAGCTCGGCCGGGCGGGCGACGCGCTCCTTCAACAGGTAGGCGCGGCCCGCGGAGCCGTCCTCGAGGAGCGAGAGCGCGTATGCGGGCTCGACGTGGGCGCTCAGCACCACGACGCCCATCTCCGGGCGGTCGCGGCGGAGCGTCCGGGCGACCGCCAGCCCCTCGTCCCCGAACCCGGGGGGCATCCGGATGTCGGTGACGACGACCTCCGGCGCCCACCGCTCGACGGCCGCCAGCAGGGCGTCGCGGTCGGCGCACGCCGCGAGCACGTCGACGTCCCCGGCGGGCGCCAGCACGCCCAGGATCCCCTCGCGGACGAGCAGGTCGTCCTCGGCGATCACCACGGTCGTCACGCTGCGACCCTACCCCCCGGGGCGGCCGGACCGGAGCCGCCCGCCGCCGTATCATCGCGCCCGCGGCAGGGCGCGCGACCCGCGGGACCGAGGAGCGGCGGGGTGGCCGGAACAACGATGCGACCGTGGACGGGCCGGGCGGCGTGGCGCACGGCCCTCGTCGCCGCGGCGTTCTCGGTCGTCGTCGGAGTGCCGCTGGTGGCCGCGGCGGCGATGAGCGACCACCTCGAGCACCCGGTGCCGGCCGCGGTGCTCCGCGCCGCGTGGATCGCCCCCTACGCGGCGGTCGGCCTGTGGTTCGCCCGGATGCGCACCCACCGGGGGCTCGGGCTCACGATGACCCTCGCCGCGGCGCTCTCGGCCGTCGCCGCCACGGACGTCCTCGCCGGGTCGGGCGCCTACACGGTGTCCCGCGCCGTGATCCTCGCCCTGCCGTCGACGCTGCTGCTCATGCTGATCGCGATCCCCGAGGCGCGCACGGTCCGGGCGCGCCTGACGCCGGTGCTCCTGCTGTCGATCCCCCTCGTCGTGGTCCTGGGCGCGGCCTACCTGATGGTGGCCGACGAGGCCCCCTGGAGCCAGGCGGCGAGCGAGTGCGCCGGCGCGTGCGCGGGGTCGGCGATCCAGGTGGCTGACGCACCGGCCCTGGCGCACGGCCTGGTGGCCGCCATCGCGATGACGCTGATCGGGGCGATGGGTCTGACGGTCGCGGCCCTCGTCGTCGCGATCCGGCGCGCGGGACCCGTCACCGCGCGCGTGCTGCGGCCGGTGGGATGGTTCGCGGCGCTCTGGGCCGGCCCTCTGGCGGTCGGGCTGATGACCATCGCCATCGACCCGACGCTGCCCGGTGGCCTCGGTCCCTTCCTCGTCACCACCAGCATCATCAGGGCGGTCCTCCCCTTCGCGCTGGTGGGGGTGGTGCTCGGCCGCGCCGCCCGCACCGCGGCCATGCGCGACGCGCTGGCGACCCGCCTCGCGCGCGTCGACGACCCCACGGCAGTCGAGCGCGTGATCTCGGACGTCCTCGGGGACCCGTCGCTGCGCCTCGCCTTCCGCGACGGCGACGGGTGGATCGACGTCGAGGGGCGCCCCCTCGCCGCCGACGGCGAGCAGGGCTGGGCGTTCCTGGACGGCGCCGAGCACACCGCGCTGGTGTTCGACCCGGCCCTCGAGGCCCAGGAGACGCGGATGCGCGCGGCGGCCGGCCTCGGGGCGGCCGCGCTGGAGCGGACCCGCACCGAGGCCGAGCTGCGCGCCCTGCGCCGCCGCCTGGTGAACGTGGCCGAGGACGAGCGCAAGCGGATCGAGCGGAACCTGCACGACGGTGCCCAGCAGCGCCTGATCAGCATGGCGATGCGGGTCGCGCTGGCGCGCGAGACCCTCGCCTCCCGGCCGGAGCTCGCGCTTCCGCTGCTGCAGGAGTTCGGCGCCGACGTGCAGCGAACCCTGGACGAATTGCGGGAGCTGGCGCAGGGCATGTACCCGTCGGTGCTGGCCGACCACGGGCTGGCGGAGGCGCTGCGGTCCCTGGCGCGCCGGTCGCCGATCCCGGTCGACGCCGCCGTCGCCGAGGTGGGCCGCTTCGCGATCCTCACCGAGGCGGCCGTCTACTTCTGCTGCGCCGAGGCGCTCCAGAACGCCGCCAAGCACGCCGGCCCCGGGGCGATCATCGACCTGAGGCTGCGGATGGACGACGGCGACCTGCTGTTCGAGGTCGCCGACGACGGGCCGGGGTTCGCCACCGGCGGGCCGACGCCCGGCACGGGGCTGACCGGGATGCGGGACCGCGTCGGCGCCGTCGGGGGCACGCTGGAGATCACATCGGCGGCGGGCGCGGGTACGCGGGTACGGGGCCGGGTCCCCCGCGACGCCCCGCCCGCCGGCGTGAGCGACGGCCGCTCGCCGTAGGACCGCCGCGGGCCCGGCGCGGG
The DNA here is from genome assembly GCA_035698305.1 of Miltoncostaeaceae bacterium. Lineage (GTDB taxonomy): Bacteria > Actinomycetota > Thermoleophilia > Miltoncostaeales > Miltoncostaeaceae > Miltoncostaea. The sequence goes on from DASSBX010000128.1 coordinate 13,065, forward strand.
TGGCCGCCTCCCCTCGCACCGGGATGCCCGCACCCTCGCGCCATCCCCCCCGCGGTGGTTCCCTGGTGTCGGGGGGTGCTGGAAGGTGAGCGAACCGAGCCCAGAGGTGCTGCTCGCGCTGTTCGGCGACGAGCGCCGCGCCGCGACGGTGCTGGCAGACCTGTCCGCGCGCGAGCGGGGCGGTGCGATCGCGGTGCTCGAGGCCGTGGTGCTCGCCCGTGACGCGGCGGGCGCGCTGCGCTGGGAGCTCGCCCGCCCCGGCACCCGCCGCATCTGCTCGCGGGCCGACACGATCGCCGCGATGCTGGGGGTGGATCTCCCCGCCCCCGCGGTTGTGGCCGGCCTGACCGCGGCGTGCCGCCCCGGCGCCGGGGGCGCCGCCGACCGGCGGGCGTTCGGCGAGCGGTTCGTCGGCGAGGTGGGGCCCGCGGTCCCGCCCGGCGGGTCGCTGTTCATC
>DASSBX010000129.1:0-4668 GCA_035698305.1 Miltoncostaeaceae bacterium
CACCATCGGGGTCGACGACCGCACCCAGGCGGCGCTGTGGGCGATGCGCAACGGCGTCGCGGACCCGCCCCGGTCCTAGGACCAACGTCCGATTGCGGGGCACGGGGGGCGCGCGGATCCTCGGTGCGTGCACCTGCGACCCGCCCGCCGCCTGCTCCTGACCGCCGGGCTCGCCGCCGCCCTCGCCGCCCCGGCCTTCGCCCCGGGGACCGCGGCCGCGCGCGACGGCGACCGCGGCCGCGACCGCGTGGAGGTGCGCACGACGGGGACCTGCGGGCGCTCCAGCGCCATCCGCCTGCGGCTGCGGGCCGAGGACGGGCGGATCCGGATCGATACGACGGTGCGGACGGCCAGGACCGGACGGTGGCGGCTGACGGTGCTGCACGAGCGCCGGGTGGTCGCCAAGTTGCGCGTGCGGGCCACCCGCGCCGCGCGCGGCTTCGAGCGCCGCGTGACGGTGCGCGACTGGAGCGGGGCCGACGCCGTCGTCGCGCGGGCCGTCTCGCCCGCCGGCGAGACGTGCACCGCCGGCGCGACGGTGCGCGGGTCGTAGGACCCATGTCGCATTGCGAGCCCGACCCGCCCTCGCGCACCGTGGACGTCAGCCGGCGCCACCCGGGCGCCCCGACGCAGAGGATCCCCATGTCATCGCGCATCACCACCCTCACGGCCTCCGCCCTCGCGGTCGCCGCCCTGGCCACCGCTCCCTTCGCGGTCGCCCGCCACGGCGCCGACGACCCCGCCGGTGAGGACCGCGGCGGCGACCGCGACCGCCCGGCGCGGGCCGACGTCCGCGTGAACGGCACCTGCACGCTGTCCAGCAGCGCCAAGCTCAAGCTCAGCCCGGAGAACGGGCGGGTGGAGGTCGAGTTCGAGGTCGACGAGAACCGCAACGGCAAGCGCTGGGGCGTGTCGCTCAAGCGCAACGGCACCGTCGTCCGCAGCCGCTCCGCCGTGACCCGGGCCCCGAGCGGCTCGTTCGAGGTGCGGGCGGTCATCGCCCCGGGCTCGCCGAGGACGAAGGTGGCGGCCGTCGCCCGCCGCGCCGCCACCGGCGAGGTGTGCCGGGCGACCGCGACGTTGTAGACACCGATGAGTCCTCCGTCCGCCCGCGGTCGGTAGGTGCGGACGGAGGTTCACCGGACGCCGGCGCGCCGGCGGGGAGGTCAGTGGAGATGGGTCAGCCGGTCGTGCACTTCGAGATCGTGGGCAAGGACGGGGACGCGCTGAAGCGGTACTACTCGGAGCTCTTCGGGTGGCGCATCGACAGCGACAACCCCATGGACTACGGGATCGTCGCGAAGGAGGAGACCCAGGCGCCGGACGGGTCGGGCATCGGCGGCGGGGTGGCCGGCGGCCCCGCCGGCTACGACGGCCACCTGACCTTCTACGTCGCGGTGGACGAATGCGAGGCGGCGCTCGCGAAGGCCGAGGAGCTGGGCGGCACGCGGGTGATGGGCCCCGACCCGATCCCCGGCATGAACCTCACCATCGGCCAGTTCACCGACCCGGAGGGGCACCTCGTCGGCGTGCTCCAGGTGGCGGGCGGAGGCGGGCCGAGCGCCTAGCCGCCCTCGCCCGGCTTGCCCTCCTCGTCGTGCGCGAACCCCTCGAGGGAGTGCGCGACGGGGAGGGTGACCGGCGGCGCCGCGACGTCGCCCCGCGTCCCCGGCGTTCCGCGGGAGATGCCGACGCCGCCGTCCGCGACCCAGACGACCCCCGTCACGAACGAGGCCTCGTCGCTGGCGAGGAAGGCGTAGATGTTGGCGATCTCCTGCACCGTCGCCCGGCGGCCGACGATGGTGGAGTCGACGATGGTCTGGGCGGCCTCCGGGGTGTGGGGGCCGGCCTCCGGGCGGGTCTGACCCGTGTCGGTGGGGCCGGGCACCACGACGACGGCGCGGACGCCGTCGGGCGCCGACTCGGCGGCGATTCCGAGCGTGAACGACGTCGCCCACCCCTTCGTGGCGCCGTAGATCGCCATGTTCGGGATGCCGGAGACGCCCGCGGTGCTCCCCGCGGTGATGATCACGCCGCGCGCCTCGCGCAGCGCCGGCAGCGCCGCGCGGGTCGTGAGCACCAGGGAACGCGCGTTGGCGCGGTAGAGCCGGTCGAGCTCCGACACCGGCATCTCATCGGCGCGGCACATCCGGTCGGCCTCGGTGGCGGCGTTGTTCACGAGCACGTCGATGCGCCCCCACGCCCCGAGGGCCGTCTCCACCACCCGCTCGGCGGTGCCGTCCTCGCCGAGGTCCCCCGCGCAGGGGATCGCGCGCGGCCCGAGCCGCCCCGCGGTCCGCGCGACGTCCTCGAGGGGGTCGTCCTCGAGCCCGCTCACCAGGACGTTCGCGCCCTCCGACGCGAGCTTCAGGACCACCGCCTCGCCGATCCCGGCTCCGCCCCCCGTGACGATCGCGACCTTCCCGTCCAGTCTGCCCATGCCGCGTCCCTTCCCCCCGGAACGCGCGGGTAATCGGCCCCGGCGCCCATCCAGCGGCCCCGGCGTTCAATTGGCCAGACCCCCGTCGTTCATTTGCACGTCCGGACCCCGCGCCCGCCTCGGCCGGCGCGATCCGCTCGTGGCCCCACCGCCAGGATACGACGACGGGTGAGCCGTCCCCCCTCATCTCGACGGGCCGGAGCGCCGGGCGTAGGGTCGCCGTGTGGCGTCGCGCGTGGACATCGTCCGATCCGACGTGAACGGGATCACGTGGATCGCACTCGACGGCGAGCTCGACATGGCCCGCGCGAACGAGGCCGGGCCCGAGCTCATGGCGGTCTGCGACGGCGCCGCCCACGCGGTGCTCGACACACGCGCGCTTCGCTTCATCGACCTCGCGGGCCTGCGCCTCCTGTGCGCGCTCTGGCAGCGCCAGCGCGCGCGCGGCGCACGCCTGTCGATCGTCCCCGGCCAGCAGGTCCGGCGCCTTGCCGAGCTCGCCGGGATGACGGAACCGCTCCAGGGCGCATCGACCCCCGATGAGCTCCTCGGCCTGACGGTCGGTCCCCCGCCGCCTCGCGGCGCGCAGCCCGATCCCGCGCGGCCCTGCGACCTCAGCGGTCACCCCGAGCGCGCCGGTCGTGTGGTGACCATCGGGGAGCTGGAGACGATGAACGAGGAGCTCCAGTCGACGAACGAGGAGATGCACACCGCCAACGACGAGCTCCGCGAGCTCAGCGTGCAGCTGCAAGCGGCCAACACGTACCTCGCGTCGATCCTGTCGGGCCTGCACGCCGGGGTGATCGTGGTCGACGGGGACCTGGTCGTCCGCGTCTGGAACCTGTGGTCCGAGGACGAGTGGGGCCTGCGTTCCGACGATGTGGTGGGCAAGAACGTCCTCGCCCTCGACTTCGGGCTGCCCGTGCAGGAGCTGGGGGGTCCGCTGCGCCGGGTCGTCACCGCCCAGGGGCACGAGGAGCGGGCCGTCGAAGCGGTGAACCGCCGCGGCCGGCGCGTCCGCCTGCGGGTGGATCTGACGTCGCTCCCGCTGGCCGACGGCCGGCTCGGCGCGATGCTGCTGGCGCACGAGGAGGACATCCCGGAGCATGGCGACGCCCACTCCCCGGAGGGCGGCGAGGGCTGAACCGTTTGGCGGGGCGGGGCAGGGGTACCGGGCCGGTATGCCGGACCGAGACCGCGGGCTCGAGCGGCTGCGCCGGGAGGCGGCGGGCTGCCGGATGTGCCACCTGTGGGAGAAGGGCACCCAGACCGTGTTCGGCGAGGGGGCCGCGGATGCCCGCCTCATGCTGGTCGGGGAGCAGCCCGGGGACCGGGAGGACGTGGAGGGCCGGCCGTTCGTCGGACCCGCGGGGCGGGTGCTGGCGGACGCGCTGGGCGAGGCGGGGATCGCCCGCGACCGCGTCTACGTGACCAACGCCGTCAAGCACTTCAAGTGGGTGGCCCGCGGGCCTCGGCGGATCCACGACACCCCCAACGGGCGCGAGGTGGCCGCATGCTCGCCGTGGCTCCGCTCCGAGATCGACCTGGTCGCCCCCGTCGTGGTCGTGTGCCTGGGCGCCACCGCGGCGAAGGCGATACTCGGCCGGGACTTCCGGCTCACGCGGCACCGAGGCGAGATGTTCGAGCAGCCCGACGGTCCGACGCTGGCCGCCACCCTCCACCCCTCGGCGATCCTGCGTGGCCCGCCCGATCGCCGGCGCGAGATGCTGACCGGCCTCGTGGACGACCTACGCGCCGCCGCGGAAGTCGCCTTCGCGGCCTGAGCGCCGCCCCCGGTCGGCGCGGTCCACCGGCGCCGGCACCGCCACCTCCAGCCGCAGCCGCGTGCCCCCGTCGTCCGGGATGACCTGCACCACGTCGGCCAGCTGGTGGGCGATCCACAGGCCCCGCCCGGAGTCGCCGCCGGGCGCCGGCGGGTCGTGGGCCCGGAGCGGGTCGAGGCCGGGGCCGCCGTCGCGGACCTCGAACACCAGGGCGCCGTCGGTGACCGACACCCGCGCGTCGCGGGGACCCCGGGCGTGCCAGAGGGCGTTCACCGCCGCCTCGTTCGCCGCGATCTGGAAGTCGGCCAGCACGCGGGCGTCCACGCCGGCCGCGACGCCGGCGCCGCCGATCCGCTCGCGGATGCGCGCCAGGTCCCAGGGGTCGCCGAGCAGCAGCGGCTCGCCGTCGGGCGGCGCGGGGGCCTCGGCCGCGCGCAGGTGGTC
>DASSBX010000130.1:0-5578 GCA_035698305.1 Miltoncostaeaceae bacterium
GACGACCATCGCCAGGTCTACGTCCCGGTCGGGTTCGCCCACGGGTTCGTGGTGATGTCGGACGTGGCCGACGTCGTGTACCGCTGCTCCGGCTACTACGACCCGGCGGTGGAGAAGGGCTTCGCCTGGGACGACCCGGACGTCGCGATCGACTGGCCGGCCGACGTCCAGGTGGAGGTCTCCGCCCGCGATGCCGACGCCCCCCGCCTGGCCGAGATCGCGGCCGACCTGCCCTTCGTCTACACGGGCTGAGTCCCCCGCCGGCCGCGACCGGTGACGGCGTCGCACAGCCGCAGGTAGGCCTCGGCGCAGGCGTCCCAGCTGTAGCGCTCCGCCGCCCGCGCGGCGGCGCGGCGGCCCAGGTCCTCGCGCCGGGCGCGGTCCGCCACCAGATCGTCCAGCACCGCCGCCAGGGCCTCGGCCCCGCCGTCCAGGGGGAACGAGGCCGCGGCGTCGCCCACCACCTCCAGGTTGGGGGCGTGGTCGCTCACCACCACCGCGGCGCCCGCGGCCATCGCCTCCACGATCACGGGGTGCGTGCCGCCCACCTCGGTGGGGGCGCACATGATCCCGCAGCGGTGCAGCAGCTCGCGGTAGCCGTCGCCGAACACGTAGCCGGGGAAGCGCACGTCCGGCCCTGCGCCGGCCTTCAGCGCCGCGATGTAGTCCTGCGCGTACGGGGCGTCGCCCACCACCACCAGCGGCCAGTCGGCCCGCATCGCGGCGTGGGCGGCCACGAGCAGGTGGGCGTTGTTCTCCGGCACGAGCCGGCCCACGAACAGCACGAACCGCCCCGGCTCCACGCCGAGGCGCCGGCACCACCCCGCGTCCCCCGGGTCGGGGACCTCGGCGCCGTAGGCGATCCACGGGATCCGGCGCCCCGTCCGCCGCTCGTAGAGGTCGGCGACGGCCGCCGAGTCGGTCACCGCCACCGTCGCCGCCGCCGGGGCGATCCGCTCCGCCCAGCGCAGGTAGGCCTTCGCCGGCCCCGACCACTTGGCGCGCTCCGAGTCGAGCCCGTCGATCTGCAGCACCGACGGGATCCCGGCGAGCCGCGCGAGCGGCACCACCGGGGCGTTGCCGGCGATGAAGTAGAGCGCCACGTCCGGGCGCGCCCGGGTCGCCAGGTGCGCCGTGCTCACCAGGGTGTGGGCGAGGGTGTCGAGGTGCTTCGAGCGGATCGTCGGGAGGTGCACCAGCCGGGCGCCGGCGTACGTGTCGCGGCGGTCCGTCATGTGGGGCCGGCAGTACACGGTCACGTCGTGGCCGCGGCCGGCGAACCGCCCGGCCAGGTGCTCCACCGCCGTCTCGAAGCCGCTGTAGGCGGCCGGGATGCCGCGGGTGCCGACCATCGCGATCCTCATGTGCCCGCCGCCTCCCTGGCCGCCGCCCACGCCGCCCGGCCCATCCCCTCCTGCGTGTACGCGGCGGCGCGGGCGGGGCCGGCGGCGCGGAGGCGGGCCGACACCTCCGGGTCGAGCGCCGCGCGCAGCCCCAGCGCGATGCCGCGGGCCGACGGCTCCACCAGGATCGCCGCGCCGCCCGCCACCTCCGGGATGGCGCCGCGGTCGCTCGCCACCACCGGGCTCCCGCACGCCATCGCCTCCACCACCGGCAGGCCGAAGCCCTCGTACAGCGACGGGTAGGCGGTGACGGCCGCGGCGCGGTACAGGTCGGCGAGGTCGGCGTCCGACACGTGGCCCAGCCAGCGTCCGCCCGAGTCGGCCGCGATCCGCTCCCCGCCCCTCCCCGGCCTGCCGACCAGCGCGAGCGCCAGGTCGCGGTCGCCGAGCCCGCCGACGGCGGCGCCGAGCGCGGTCAGGTTCTTGCGGGGACCCAGGTCGCCGACGGCCAGCACGTAGCGCTCCAGGCCGAAGCGGGCGCGGACCCGCTCGGGGGCGCCCTCCGCGGGGGTGAACGCCGGGTCGGGGTGGGGGCTCACCACCCGCACCTTCGCGGGGTCGATGCGCAGGGCGGCGGACACGTCGCGGGCCGCGGTCTCCGACAGCGCGAGCACCCGGGCCGCCTTGCGCGCCGCCCGCGGCACCAGCCCGCGCAGCACCGCCCGCGCCCGCGCCCCGAGCCACTGGGGGTCGGTCATGAACGTCGCGTCGTGCACGGCCAGCAGGATGGGGCACGGGGCCCAGCCGGGCGACACGTACGTGAACACCGCCGCGTCGGCGGCCAGGTCGGCGAGCGCCCGTGGTGCGGCCCGCGCCAGCCGGGGGACGTCGGCGGACGGCACGCCGCGTGTGGGGCCGTACCGGTCGAGCGCACGCATCCCCCGTGGCGTCGCCACCAGCGACGCCACCACGTCGTCGGGATCGGCGGTCGCCGCCATCGCCGCGACCAGCGCCCGGGCGTAGCGCCCGTTGCCCGCGTCGCCGGCGGCGGCCTGGCCGACCATGTGGCAGTCCACCGCCACACGGGTCACGGTGCCACCTCCCGGTGCGCCGCCACGATCCCCTCGGCGGTGCGGGCCCACGTGAACTCCCCCGCTCGCCGCCGCCCCGCATCCGCGAGGCGTACCCGCTCCGCGGCGGGCGCGCCGGCCAGGCGCGAGATCTCCCGCCCCCAGGCGCCCGCGTCGGCGGGGGGCAGGTAGGCGGCCGCCGCGTCGCCGCCCACCTCCCGCAGAGCGGGCGTGGCGCTCGCCAGCACGGGGACGCCGGCGGCCATCGCCTCCAGCACCGGGAACCCGAAGCCCTCCTTGCGCGACGGCACCAGCACCGCCGCCGCCCCCGCCCGCAGCGCGGCGAGCCGCCCCGGGGGGACGTACCCGAGCCAGTCGACGCGCCCGTCGGCCCCCACCCGCGCGGCGTGGCCGCGCAGCCGGGCGGCGCGCCGGGCCGACCAGGGCCCCGCCATCACCAGGCGCACCCCCGGCTCGGCGGCGGCGATCGCCTCGAGCGCCACCGCGGCGTTCTTGTGGGGTTCGACCGCGCCGGAATACAGCACGTACGGGCCGTCCGGCACGTCGCCCTCGGGGACCGCCGCGGGGGGCACGCCGAGCGGCACCTCCCGCACCCTGCCCGGGTCGACGCCGGCCAGGCGCACCACGTCGCCGGCCGTCTCCCGGGACGGCACCAGCACCAGCGTCGCCGCCCGCAGCCGCGCCAGGAAGCGGGCGAACGCGGCGCGCTGCCCCGCCCTCCCGGCGCCGGCGAGGTACTCGGGCGCGAAGGCCGCCGGGATCAGGTCGAAGCACGTCACCACGGTACGTCCCCGGGGGACGAGCGACGGCTGCGTCGCGTGGAACGCCCCCGCCCCTGCGGCCCGGCGGGCGACGCGCTCGCCGCGGGCGGCGGGCCAGGGGTCGGGCACGCGGTGCAGCGGCCAGCGGGGCCAGCGGACGGCGACCGCGTCGAACCCCGGCGGCGGCGCCTGGCCGGCGCGCACCAGCAGGCGCGGGCGGTCCGCCGACGGCACGGTGGCGAGTCCATCGAGCATGCCGCGGACGGCGGCCCCGATCCCGCGGGCTCCGTGTCCACCGGCGAGCGGCGTGGCGTCGAGCAGCACCGGCGCGGGCACGCGCGGGAGCCTACTCCCGCGTCAGCCCGTCAGGCGCTCCAGCGCGGCGGCGGCGGGGCCGACGGCCTTCGCCGCCGCCTGGATCCCCGACCACGGGTCGCCCCCGTCGCTCAGGCGCGCGCCGATCGTCTCGACGTTCCACGAGCGCGGCCCCAGGGCCGGATCGTCCAGCTCCTCCCAGCGCAGCGGCGTCGCGACGGGCGCCCCCGGGATGGGCCGCACCGCGTAGGGCGCCACGGCGTGCTGGCCGTAGCGGGTGCGGTTGATGTCCAGGTACAGGCGGTCGCCGCGCTTCTCGACATGGAACTCGGTGGTGAGCCGGTCGGGGTCGCCCGCCGCGAGGGTCGCGGCGACGGCGCGCGCGAACGCCTGCACGGCGGGGTAGTCGGCGGTGCGCCGCAGCGGCACGGTGACGTGCAGCCCGCGCGACCCTGTGGTCATGGCGTGCGGCGCCAGGCCCAGCTCGCGCAGCAGGTCGCCGAGCGCCCGGGCGGTCGCCGTGACCAGGGCGAAGTCGTCGGTGGACGGGTCCAGGTCGAAGATGAGCCGGTCGGGCCGCTCGAGGCGGTCGGCGCGGCTCGTCCAGACGTGGGGGGTGATCACGTTCTGGCCGGCGAGGTACACGAGCGTGGCGACGTCGTCGGCGACCACGTGGTTCACGGTCCCGCCCTCGCGCTTCGGCACCCGCGCCCGGGCGATCCAGTCGGGGAAGTGCCTGGGCGTCTCCTTCATGTAGAAGCCGCCCTCGCCGATGCCGTGCGGGAAGCCCTGCAGCGCGAGTGGCCTGCCCCGGACGTGTGGGACCATCACGTCGCCCACGGCGGCGTAGTGCTCGGCCAGGCCCAGCTTGGTCAGGTCGCCGGCGGCCCCGTCGCCGGGGATCAGGACGCGGTCGCTGCTGCTGATCGGGATGGTCCTGCGTCCCGCCCGCACCTCCGCGGTCATTCGCGCACCACCTCTTCGGGGTCCTTGTCGTCGCGCAGGCCGAGGAACCGGGGGTGCCGCAGGCGCCCGTCGCGGGTCCATTCCGTGAAGCCGACCTGGGCCACCAGGCGGGGCTCCACCCACGTGGCGTCGCGCAGCCGGGGCGCGTCGGCGAACGGGCTGGTGTCGCGGCGCAGGGGCGCGAGGCGGGCCGCCAGGTCGCGCAGGGTGGCGTGGGTGAACCCGGTCCCCACCTTGCCGGCGTACCGCAGTCGCCCGTCGTCGTGGACGCCGATGAGCAGCGCTCCCAGGTCGGTGCGGCTGCCCCGCGGGGCGGTCCAGCCGCCGATGACCATCTCCTGGGCGGCGTCGCATTTCAGCTTGAGCCAGTCGCGGGAGCGGCCGTGGACGTAGGGGGCGTCGGCGCGTTTGGCGATGAGGCCCTCCCAGCCCTTGCGGCACGCCTCGCGGTGGAGCGCCGGGCCGTCGCCGCCGCGGTGGACGGTGAGGCGCACGGGGTCGTCCCAGCGGAGGGCGTCGCGCAGCAGCGCCTTGCGGGCGCGTTGGGGGAGGGCGGTCGTGTCCGTCCCGGCGAGGTGGAGGATGTCGAAGAGGTACAGCAGGGGCCGCGCCGGGTGGCCGTCGTCGCTGCGCTGCTGCAGCGCGGCGAAGCTGGTCTGGCGGCCGACGAACGCGACGACCTCGCCGTCCACCACGAACCGGTCGGCGGGGTCGGCGGCGAGCGCGTCGCGGATCTCGGGGAACCGGGCGTCGAGGGACAGCGCGTTGCGCGACAGCAGGCGCACCCGCCCGTCGCCCTTGATGGCGATGCAGCGGATCCCGTCGAGCTTGCGCTCGTAGACCCACCCTGGCCCGGTGGTGTGCTCGCGGGTGAGCACCGCCTTCATCGGCTCGACGTGCGTGGGCAGCGGCGCGGGGCGCAGCAGTGCGCGTTCGGGTTCGCCGAGCCGCTCGAAGGGGTCCACGCGATACATCTTCCCCCGTGCCGCAAACATGAGGCCGTTCCGCGCGACCTCGGCAGGGGGGCGTGGTGCGCCGGCGGGGTAGCACGGGGTCACCGTGTCCGTCGACAGCACCACGGCCCCCACGCACCCCCGCTCGG
>DASSBX010000131.1:0-3956 GCA_035698305.1 Miltoncostaeaceae bacterium
GAACGTCACGAGCCGCCCCACCAGGCAGGAGGCGAACACCAGGGGCAGGCTCACGCGCAGCACGCCGGCGGCGGTGTAGAGGGCGCCGGACGGCGGCGGCGACACGGCCAGCACCGACGCGACGCCCCAGCTGGAGCGCCGCCCGCGCAGCCGGGCCCCCAGGTAGGCGACGTTGTCGCGCGCGTCCGCCGACATCAGGCGCGGCCCGAGGGCGCGGGTCCAGGCCGCCAGGATCGTGCGCCCCAGCGCGGCGCCGGTCGCGGCGGCCACGACGAGGCCGGCCGGGTCGACGTCCAAGCGGACGCCGAGGTACGCGGCGATCAGCCACGAGGGCGGCATCGGCAGCGGCGTCGCGTTCACGGCGGCGAGCAGCCCGGCGGCGAGGAGGTACTCCACGCGGCGAGCGTAGCCCGGCGCTGGGGGTTATCGGCGATTCCGCGGCGCACCGAGCGGTTGGAGGCCAGTGGCAGCGGGGTACGGCGGTGGGTGTGAGCGGCCACTGGTCAGACTGGCGCCCCGGCGCGACGGCGCACAGCCTCGGGGTGGAGGAGGAGCTGATGGTGCTCGGCGGGCAGCGCCTGCAGCTGGAGCCCGCCGGACCGCGCGCCGCGGAGGCGCTGCCGCCGCACCTGCGGGCGGTGGTCACCGTCGAGACGCACGCGTCGGCGCTCGAGGTCCACACGTCGGTGCACGCCCGGGTGGCCGACGCCGCCGCCGAGCTGGCGGGACGGCGGGCGGAGCTGGCGGGCGAGCTGGAGGCGCTCGGGCTGCGGGCGGCCAGCGCCGGCACCCATCCGCTGTCGCTCGGGCTCGACACCACCGTGAGCCCGCAGGACCGCTACCAGCACCTGTACCGCGCCCTGGGGGAGCTGGCGCGGCGCGAGCCGACGTTCGCGCTGCACGTGCACGTTGGCCTGCCGACGGCCGACGCGGCGTTGCGCGCGTACGACAGCCTGCGCGCCGCCGTGCCGCTGCTGATCGGCCTGTCGGCCAACTCGCCGTTCTGGCGCGGCCGCGACAGCGGCCTGGCGTCGGCGCGGACGTTCGTGTTCGGCGCGTTCCCCCGCACCGGGCTGCCGCGCGCCTTCGCGAGCTACGAGGACTACGTCGAGGCGCTCGACGCGCTGATCGACGCGGGGGGCATCCCCGACCACACGTTCGTGTGGTGGGACCTGCGGCTGCAGCCGCACCTCGGGACGATCGAGATCCGGGCGATGGACGCCCAGGTGGAGGTCTGGGAGACGGCGGCGCTGGTGGCGCTCGTGCAATGCCTGGTGCGCGCCGGGGCGGAGGAGGGGCCCGGCGCGGCGCCCCCGCCGGAGGTGCTCGACGAGAACCGGTTCATCGCCGCCCGCGACGGCGTGGACGCCCGCCTGATCGACGACGGGCGCCTGACCCCGCTGCCGGAGCTGCTGGACCGCCTGCTCGCGCGCCTGGCGCCGCACGCGCGGGACATGGGGTGCGTGGAGGATCTGGAGGCGGCGGCCGAGCTGGGGCGCCGCAACGGCGCCGCCCGGCAGCGCCGGGCCGCGGACGAGCTGGGCGTCACCGGCATCGCCGGCGCGCTCGCCGACGCCTACGCGTCGCCGGCGAGGCACGACGCGATCCGGTCGGGAGCCGCCCCCTCGGCGGGCTAACGGCGACCGCGCCCGAAGTGCTGCCCGACGGGGGCGGCCGCCCGGGCGCGGGTCAGGTCGGCGGTCGCGCCGGGGACGGCCTCGGGCTCGCGGTCGTCGGCGGGCGGCTCGATCCGCTCGATCCGGCGGGCCAGCACGTTGATGGTGCGCTCCCGCCGCTCCAGGCGTCCCCACGCCACCAGCAGCGGATCGCCCCGGACGGCGGCGCGGTGGCGCTCGTACACCTCGGGGCGCACGATCAGGTTGACCATCCCCGTCTCATCCTCGAGCAGCAGGAACACGATGCCGCCGGCGGTGGCGGGCCGCTGGCGGGCGACGACCAGCCCGGCGACCAGGACGTCGGTGCCGTGGGGGGTCTCCCGCAGGCGGGCGGCGGTGAGGACCCCGGGCGGCAGCCCGTGCCGGACGAGGGTGACGAGGTGCCAGCCGGTGGAGAGGCCGGTGGTCTCGTAGTCGGCGACCACCCGCTCGAAGCGGCCCTGCTCGGGCAGCGGCGGGGCGGGGGCGGCGGGGATGGGGAGGGTGAGCTGGGTGCCCGCGGCGGTCGCGCGGGGGCGGGCGAGCACGCCGAGCTCCCACAGCATCGCCCGCCGCGGCCGCTCCATGACGTCGCACGCGCCGGACCTCACGAGCTGGGCGATCTGCTCGCGGCGCAGGTCGGCGCGGGCGGCGAGGTCGGCGATGCTGCGGAACGGGCCGTCCGCCTCGCGCTCCGCGACGAGGCGGGCGGCGGCCTCCTGGCGGACGTCGCGGACGTAGCCCAGGCCGATCCGCACCGCGCCGTCCTCCATCTCGCAGTGGGCCTGGGAGCGGGCGACGCACGGCGGCAGCACCCGCACCCCGCGGCGCTGGGCGTCGCGGACGAGGGTGGCGGGCGGGTAGAAGCCCATCGGCTGGGCGTTGAGGAGGGCGGCGAGGAACTCGGCGGGGTGGTGCCGCCGCAGCCAGGCGCTCTGGTAGGCGAGCACCGCGAACGCCGACGAGTGGGCCTTGGGGAACCCGAAGTTGGAGAAGCCGATCAGCTTCGTGAAGACGGTGCGGATGGTCTCGTCGTCGACGCCGCGGGCGCGTGCGCCGTCGCGGAACTCCCTCCAGAGGGCGATCATCGCCTCGCGGCTGCGCTTGCGGCTCATCGCGCGGCGCAGCGCCTCCGCCTGGCCGGGGGTGAAGCCGGCGAGCGCCATCGACACCTCGAGCACCTGCTCCTGGAACACCACCACGCCGAGCGTCTCCCGCAGGCAGTCGGCCAGGAGGGGGTGGTCGTAGGGCGGCTCGAAATCGGGGTCGGCCCGCTTCAGACGCCGGTGCTTCACGTAGGGGTGGACGGCGCCGCCGCTGACCGGCCCGGGGCGGATCAGGGCGACCTGGATGGTGAGGTCGTCGAGGCTCTCCGGCCGCGTCTTCAGCAGGCTCTGCATCTGGGCGCGGCTCTCGATCTGGAACACGCCGACGGTGTCGGCGTCCTGGATCTCCTCGTAGACGGCGGGGTCGGTGAACCCGATGCGGGAGAGGTCGACGGTCTCGCCGCGCTCCCGGGCGATCATGTCGACGCACTCCTCGACCGCCGACAGCATCCCCAGCCCGAGCAGGTCGATCTTCACGAACCCGGCGTCGGCGCAGGAGTCCTTGTCCCACTGGCAGATCTGCCGGCCGGGGAAGGCGGCGGGGACGACGGGGACCAGCTCCACGAGGGGGCGGGCGCTCACGACCATGCCGCCGGAGTGCTGCGACAGGTGGCGGGGGAGGCCGGCGGCCTGGTGGCTCAGGAACGCGAGGGCGCGCCAGCGGGGGGACGCCAGCTTCGCCTCGCCGTCGGGCAGGCGGGCGAGCTCCTCCTCCACGGCGCGGGCCGACGACCAGCCGTCGGAGAGGCGCGCGAGGCGCTCGATGTCCGCCTCCGGCAGGGCCAGGGCCTTCCCCAGCTCCCGGATCGCCATCCGGATGCGGAAGGTGGGGAAGGCGGCGACGAGCGCGGCGTGCTCGTGCCCGTAGCGGGCGATGATCTCCTCGATCAGGCGCTCGCGGACGTCGCGGGGGAAGTCGAGGTCGATGTCCGGCACCGACGCCATGTCGCGGTTGAGGAACCGGCCCAGGAACAGGCCGTTCTCGACGGGGTCGATGTGGGAGAGGCCGGTGAGGTAGCAGACGATCGAGCCGACCGACGACCCCCGTCCACGGCCGGGTGGCAACCAGCGGCGGGCGGAGCCGGCGGGGCGCACCTGGAGCGCCACCTCGCGGGCGAGCTCCAGGACGTCGCGGTGGAGCAGGAAGAACCCGGCCAGGTCGTGGTGGGCGATCAGGGCGAGCTCCTCGTCCAAC
>DASSBX010000132.1:0-9937 GCA_035698305.1 Miltoncostaeaceae bacterium
GCCTCGACGCCCGCGGCGAGGCGGAGCACCTCCGCGTCGTCGACGCCGGCGCCGGCGACCCCGACGACGGCGTGCCTGCCTTCCGTGAGCGTCCCGGTCTTGTCGAAGAGGAACGCGTCGACCGTGCGGCTCTGCTCGAGCGCGAGGCGGTCCCGCACCAGGATGCCGTTGCTCGCGGCCTTCGCCGAGGAGATCGACGTGGTCAGCGGGATCGCGAGCCCCAGCGCGTGCGGGCAGGAGATGACGAGGACGCTGACGACCCGCACCACGGCGTCGTCGGCGTCGCCGACCGCCAGCCACACGACCGCCGCCACCGCGGCGGCCGCGGCGGCGACGTAGAACAGCAGCGCGGCCGCGCGGTCGGCGAGCACCTGGGCCCGCGATCGCGACTCCTGCGCCTGCGCCACGAGCCGCTGGATCCCGGCGAGGGCGGTGTCCTCGCCGACGGCCTCGACGCGCACGCGGATCGCCGAGTCGGTCGACACCGTCCCGGCGACCACCCGCTCGCCGACCGCCCTGGCAACCGGCCTCGACTCGCCCGTGATCATCGACTCGTCGAGCTCGGCGGCCCCGTCGACGATCTCCCCGTCGGCGGGCACGCGGGCCCCGCTGCGCACGAGCACGAGGTCCCCCGCGCGCAGGGCGCCGAGCGGCACGGTCGCGACCTCGCCGCCGGGGCCGATCCGCTCGGCCTCATCGGGCAGCAGGGCGGCGAGGGCCGAGAGGGCGTCCTGGGCCTGGCCGAGCGCCTTCATCTCCTGCCAGTGCCCGAGCAGCATGATCGTGACCAGCAGGGCCAGCTCCCACCAGAAGTCGAGGCCGAACCAGTCCAGCGACGTCGCCATCGACGCCGCGTACGCCACGGTGATCGCCATGGCGATCAGCAGCATCATCCCCGGCCGGCGCTCCCCCACCTCGCGCCACCCGCCCTCGAGGAAGGGCCAGCCGCCCCACCAGAAGATCACCGACCCGAGCACCGGGCCGATCCAGTCGATGCCCGCGAAGTCGAGCTCGTAGCCGAGCCAGTCCATGACCATGGGGCTGGTCGCGACGACCGGGATGCTGAGGACCAGGCTCCACCAGAACCGCCGCCGAAACAGGTCCTCGTGATGGCCGGCGTGCTCCCCGTGAGCGCGGTGCTCGCCGTGGCCGGCGTGCTCCGCGTGGTGCATCGTCACGGCGTCCTCCTCGCGACTCGCGGGTGTCCCCCGCGCGCTATCACGGCGCGGGGGCTGACCGGGTGGAGCGCTGATTATACTCCTCCGGAGTATCTCGGGCTACGCGTCGGCCGGCTCCGGGGGCGTCACGCGTCGTCGACGGCCAGCTCCTCGAGGCGGCGATGGACGAGGGCGACCGCCATCGCGCCCTCACCGACCGCGGCCGCCACCCGCTTGGTCGAGCCGCTGCGCACGTCGCCCGCGGCGAAGAGACCGGGCACGCTCGTCTCGAGCGGGAACGGGTCGCGGTCCAGCGGCCATCCGCCGGGCCTGCGCCCCGCGTCGAGCAGGTCCGGGCCGGTGAGGATGTAGCCGCCGCGGTCGGTCCGCACGCCGGTGGCGGCGGCCCAGCCGGTTCGCGGCTCGCCCCCGATGCAGATGAACAGCGCGCGAGCCGGACGGCGGCTGCTCGCGCCGCCGGCGTCGGCGAGGGTGACCCCGGCCAGGCGCCCCCCGGCTGCGTGAACCTCGGTGACCTGGGTGCCCACGCGCACGTCGATCCGCGGCTGGCGCCGGATCCTCTCGACGAGGTAGGCCGACATCGTGTGGTCGAGGCGCTCGCCGCGCACCGCCAGGGTCACGCGGGCACCCGCGCCGGCGAGGCCCATCGCCGCCTGGCCGGCCGAGTTGCCCCCGCCGACCACCACCACGTCGTCGTCCCCGCACTGGGCGGTCTCGCTGCGGCCGGCGCCGTAGTACACGCCGCGCTCCAGCAGCTCGTCCACGCCGGAGAGCGGCAGACGTCGCCACACCATCCCGGGCGTGGCGAGCACCACCGTCGCGGTGATCTCGTGGCCGCCGGCGAGCGTCAGCCGCTCGGCCCCCTCGGCCGTGATCGTGGCCTCGGCGACGCCGCGCTGGAGGATCAGCTCCGCCCCGAAGCGCTCCGCCTGGCGGCCGGCGCGCCGCGCGAGCTCGGCGCCGCCGATGCCGTCGACGAACCCGAAGAAGTTCTCGATCAGGGACGTGTGCGATGCCTGACCGCCGGGGACGTCCTCCTCGATCAGGATGGTCGCGAGGCCGTCGGACGCGGCGTACACGGCGGCGGCGAGACCGGCGGGTCCAGCGCCCACGATCGCCATGTCGTAGTGGCTGCGCGACGGCGGGTCCGACATCCGCCACGCCTCGGCGAGGGAGGCGACCGTGACGGCGCCGATCACCCGCTCGCCATCGATGAGCGCCGGCGTCCTCACGCCGGTCGCGCCGCGGGCCGCGAGCAGCGCGTCGGCCTCGGGAGACCCCTCCTCCACGAGCTCGTGCGGCTGGGCGATGCGGGTGAGGAAGTCCCGCACGCGGTGCGCCCGTGGGTCGAGGCGGGTCCCGACGACCTGGACCGTGGGCCGGATCGGGCTCATGCCGCCATCCGAGGCGGGCGCGCCGGCCGAGGCGGCCGGCGTCGCGTCCCTGCTGCGCGGGTGGGCGCCCGCGGCGTCACCCGTCGAGGCACATGCGGCAGCGCACCGCGGGCGCCCTGGCGTCGATGCCGTCCACCTCGAGCGCGAGGCGGGTCGACGCCCACCGCGGCACCTGGGTGGCCGTGCTACGGCCTTCCGCGGAGCTGGCGCAGCACGTGGTGGAGGATGCCGCCGTGGCGGAAGTACGACCACTCGTTCGGGGTGTCGATGCGCACCCCCGCCTCGAAGGCGACGCCCGTCGAGGTGGTGACCGTGAGGGTGGTCGCGCCGTGCGCGAGCGGCGCGAGGTCGAAGGTCTCCTGCCCGGTGAGCCCGAGCGAGGCGGCCGCCTCCCCGTCGGGGAACTGCAGCGGCAGCACGCCCATGCCGACCAGGTTGGAGCGGTGGATGCGCTCGAAGGACTGTGCGAGCACGAACCGGATGCCGAGCAGGTTCGGCCCCTTCGCGGCCCAGTCGCGCGAGGATCCCGAGCCGTACTCCTCGCCGGCCAGGACGCACAGCGGGACGCCCTGCTCGGCGGCCGTCATGGCCGCCTCGTAGATCGAGGTCTGATCGCCGTCCCAGACGGTCACCCCGCCCTCGGTGCCGGGGGCGAGCTGGTTGCGCAGGCGCACGTTGGCGAACGTGCCGCGCATCATCACCTCGTGGTTGCCGCGCCGCGACCCGTAGGAGTTGAAGTCGCGCCGCTCGACGCCGTGCTCGCGCAGGTAGCGGCCGGCGGGCCCGTCGGGGGCGATCGCCCCCGCGGGCGAGATGTGGTCGGTCGTGACGCTGTCGCCCAGCAGCACGATCGCGCGGGCACCCTTCACCGGCGCGAACCCCTCCGACGCCTCGGCCGCCATGCCGTCGAAGTACGGCGGGCGCTTGACGTACGTCGACCGCGGGTCCCAGGCATAGCGGTCGCCGGCGGGGACCTCGAGCGCCTTCCAGGCTTCGTCGCCCGCGTAGACCTCGCCGTAGCTCGAGCGGAACATGTCCGACTTCACGGCCTGCTCGATCGCGTCGCTCACCTCGCGCCGCGACGGCCAGATGTCGGCCAGGCGCACGTCGCCCTGGACCGGCCCCCGCGTGATGTCGATGTCCATGCGCCCCGCGAGGGCGTAGGCGACGACCAGCGGCGGGCTCGCCAGGTAGTTCATCTTCACCTCGGGGTGGATCCGCCCCTCGAAGTTGCGGTTGCCCGAGAGCACCGAGCAGACCGTCAGGTCGCGCTCAGCGATCTCCCGCGAGATCTCCTCCGGCAGCGGGCCCGAGTTGCCGATGCAGGTCGTGCAGCCGTAGCCGACCAGCGAGAAGCCGAGCTGCTCGAGCGGCTCGACCAGTCCGGCGCGCTCGAGGTACTCGGTGACCACCTTCGAGCCTGGCGCGAGGCTGGTCTTGACCCAGGGCCGGCGCACGAGCCCGGCCTCGACCGCCTTCTTGGCGAGCAGGCCCGCGCCCAGCATCACCGAGGGGTTCGACGTGTTCGTGCAGCTCGTGATCGCCGCGATCACGACGGCGCCGTGCTCGAGGCCATCGCGCTCCGCCACCGGGGTGGCGGTCTCCGAGCCCGGGCGGTGCGCCGGCATGGGCTTGGGCGAGATCCCGTCCACCGGGCTCGAGGGCGGGTCGCTGGCCGGGAAGCTGAGCGCCGACGCCTTGTCCCAGCCGTCGTACACCTCGCCCGACACGAACGTCCGCAGCTCCTCGCGGAAGTCGGCTGCCGCATCGGTCAGCGCCACGCGGTCCTGCGGGCGCCGCGGCCCCGCCAGGCTCGGTTCCACGGTCGCCAGGTCGAGCTCGAGCGTGTCCGAGAAGGCCGGCTCGGGCGCGTCGGGCTCGTGGAAGAGCCCCTGCGCGCGGCAGTACGCCTCGACGAGCTCCACGTGCTCGGCCGGGCGGCCGGTGAAGCGCAGGTAGCGCAGCGTCTCCGCGTCGACCGGGAAGATGCCGCAGGTCGCGCCGTACTCCGGCGACATGTTGCCGATCGTCGCGCGGTCGGCGAGGGGCAGGGTCGCGAGGCCGGAGCCGAAGAACTCCACGAACTTGCCCACCACGCGACGCTCGCGCAGCATCTGCGTGACCGTCAGCACCAGGTCGGTCGCGGTCGCGCCCTCCGGCAGCTCGCCGGTGAGCCGGAACCCGACCACCTGCGGTATCAGCATCGAGATCGGCTGGCCGAGCATCGCCGCCTCGGCCTCGATGCCGCCGACGCCCCAGCCGAGCACGCCGAGGCCGTTCACCATCGTGGTGTGCGAGTCGGTGCCGACGAGCGTGTCGGGGAACGCCTGGCCGTCGCGGGCATGGACGACCTTCGCGAGGTACTCCAGGTTGACCTGGTGGCAGATCCCCGTGTTCGGCGGCACGACGGAGAAGTTGTCGAACGACTCCTGGCCCCACCGCAGGAAGGCGTACCGCTCGCGGTTGCGCTCGAACTCCAGCTCGGCGTTGCGCTGGAAGGCGAGCGGCTCGCCGAACACGTCGACCTGGATCGAGTGGTCGATGACCAGCTCGACGGGCACGAGCGGGTTGATCAGCGTCGGGTCCCCGCCCAGCTCGTCCATCGCGTCGCGCATCGCCGCGAGGTCCACGATGGCCGGCACCCCCGTGAAGTCCTGCATGAGCACCCGGCTGGGGCCGAAGGCGATCTCGGTCGACGCCGGCGCGGCGGGGTCCCAGCCGGCGAGCGCCTCGATGTCCTCACCTCTGACGCTCGCGCCGTCCTCCGAGCGCAGCAGGTTCTCGAGGAGGATCTTCAGCGAGTAGGGCAGCCGGGCGACGTCGAAGCGCTCCTGCAGCGCCCCCAGCCGGAAGATCTCGAGCGCCCGCCCGCCCACCTCGAGGCGACCGCGCGCTCCGAAGGAATCGGGATGTCCGCTCATGGACGAAACGTACTCCTCCGGCCTCCCCGGAGGGCGCTCCAGCGTCCGGACGAGCCACGCCCTGCGGCTGGGGCGTCCGGCGCGTCGCCGCCACGCCGGCGGCCCGGCCGGCACGGCGAGAAGCGCGAAGGCGACCGTGAGGCGCCCCACCCCCGCCTCCGCCGCCGATTCCAGGATTCGCGGCACCCACCTCGAGGACTTCGCGGGGATCGTCCGGGGAGGCCTGGCGTCGCGGTTCCCGGGCTCCTCGGCCGGTCATCGTCACCCGGCAGCAGCGCGGTGCGTCACCGTGACTCGCGTGCCCGCCCCCGGCGCGCGGGCTCCCCCCAAAAGCAGCCGCAGCCCTCGCACGGGAAGCCCCCGGGGCACCGGCGGTCGTTCATCGCCCACCTCCTGTCGCGCGGGTTCACCGCTCGCAGCAGCCGTCGGAGCAGGCGTCGCTCGCCGCGGCGGCCGGCGGCGACTCGCCCACGCAACAGCCCTCGCCGCGCCACGCCTCGAGGCCCTCCTTGACCGCGACGCCGGCGATCAGCAGGCCCACCGCCGGGTCGAGCCACCAGGCGCCGAAGGCCACGTTCCCGACCAGGCCCAGCAGCAGGGCGCCCGCCAGGTACGCGCAGAGCATGTTCTGGCGCCCCTCTCCCCTGGTTGCAGCGGAGCCGAGCCGGTCGGCAAGGCGCTCCTTGGCGATGCCGAGGTAGGGCATCACGACGAGGCTCAGCGCCGCCAGGCCGATGCCGAGCGCGCTGGCGTGGGGTCGCTCGCCGGTGACGACCGCCTGCACCGACTCGAACCCGACGTAGGGCGCCAGCACGAAGAACTGGATCGCGACGAGCTTCTGGGCGCGCGTCTCGGCGGCCTCCGAGAAGACCCGGTGGCCGGTGAAGCGCCAGACGATGATCGCCGAGGCGAACCCCTCGATCGCCGAGTCGAGGCCGAAGCCGACGAGCGCGACCGAGCCCGCCATCACGCCCGCCGTGATCGCGATCGCACCCTCGGCGGTCATGTAGGCGAGGCTCACCCACGACAGCAGCCGCACCCGCGCCGCCAGGCGCAGGCGCTCGGCATCCCCGAGCCGCGGGCCGGCCGGGGCGAGCGTCGTCATGCGACCCGTGCCGGCACGACCGCCTCGAGGAGGGCGCGACCGGACTCGGTCAGCGAGTAGCGCACCATCTTGCCCTCCCGCCGCGAGCCGGCCAGGCCCGCGAGCCGCAGCGCGCGGGCGTGGTGGGAGACCAGCTTGTCCGAGCGCCCGACCACCCAGCCGAGGTCGCAGACACAGAGCTCGCCCCCGTCGCGCAGCGCCAGCGCGACCGCCAGGCGCGTCGGGTCCGACAGCGCCTTCGCCCGGTCGGCGGCCGCGGTGAGGTCCTCGCCGTCGGGCTGACCCGCCCGCACTCGCTCCGCCTTCGGCAGATCGAGGCAGAGCAGCTCGCAAGCGTCGGGCTCGACCGGCACGGCCCACATCCTAACGTTCATTGGTGCGTTGGTGCCGTCCCATCCGACGTCGGGCAGGTTCGGATCGATCGGGTCTCCACACGCACGCCGGATAGGGTCCAGGAGCGGAGGACGACGAGACAAGGAGGCCGGCCGTGAGCACGTCCCGCTTCGCCGACGAGGGGCCGAACCCGTTCGTCACCGACATCGAGGCCGACACGCTCGGCAACGACAACTTCCGCACGACGCTCTGGACCGGGACGCGCCTCCAGATGACGGTCATGAGCATCGAGCCGGGCAGCGAGATCGGCCTGGAGGTCCACCCGGACGGCGATCAGTTCCTGCGGGTCGAGACCGGCACGGGCCTCGTGGAGATGGGGCCTGCGGGGGACGACCTGTCCTTCCGGCGCGACGTCGGGGCGGACGAGGTCATCCTCGTCCCCGCGGGGGCCTGGCACAACGTCACCAATACCGGCGCGGAGGCGCTGAAGCTCTACGTGCTCTACGGACCGCCGGAGCACCCCCACGGCACGGTCCACCCGACGAAGGCTGAGGCGGACGCCGCGGAGCACCACTGACCGCGGCCGCCCGCGGCTGAACCTCGACCTGAACTCGGCCGTGCGGCTGGTCCTGCCGGGCCGGTGTTCGGCGTCGTCGCAGACTGGCCGGGTCGTGTGAGGAGCCCCGGATGAGCGCCGACCGGGACGCCGCCGTGCGCGTCAGCGCGCTGCTCGACGCCGACGACGCGACCGAGGGAAGCGTCTGCGAGGGCATCCCCGAGGAGGCGTGCACCGACAGCCCGCGCAACTTCGCCCTGAACGCGGCCAACGGCACGGCCTCGAAGGCGGCCGAGCAACTCGCGAGCCCGGGCGTCGTGCTGCCGCTCCTGCTGGCGACCGTGGGCGCGCCGCTGGGCCTGGCCGGCGCGCTCGAGCCGGTGCGCCGGGGCGCCAGCCTGCTGCCCGGGCTGGTGGTGTCGGGCAGGATGCGCGCGTTCGCGCGGCGCAAGGGCTTCTGGGTGGCGTCGGCGGTGCTGCAGGCGGCCGCGCTCGTCGTGATCGCGTCTGCCGCGGCGGCCCTCTCCGGCGCCGCGGCGGGCGTCGTGGTGATCGTGATGCTCGCGGTGTTCAGCCTGGCCGCCGGCGCCGGGTCGGTGGCGTTCGGCGACGTGTTGGGCACGACCATCCCCACCCGGCGGCGCGGCCGGCTGCTGGGGGTGCGGGCCGCGGCCGGCGGGGTCGTGACGGTCGCGGTGGGCGGCGCGCTGGCGGCCACTCTCGGTGCGCGCCCGGCGCGCGGCACGTTCGTGGCGCTGCTGCTGGTCGCCGCGGGGCTGTGGATCATCGGGGCCTGGCTCTTCGCGCTCATCCGCGAGCCGGCGGGGGCGGTCGCCGGTGGCCGCACCCCGTTGGCCGAGGCGCGCGCGGGCGCCCGCCTGTTGCGCGAGGTGCCGGGCTTCCGCCGCTTCCTCATCGCCCGCGGGCTGCTTGCGGCGACGGAGGTGGCGGTGCCGTTCTACGTGCTGGCGGCGCGGGAGGCGGGCGTCGATGCCTCGGGGCTCGGCGCCTTCCTTGCGGCATCGGGTCTCGCGGCGGTGGCCAGCAGCCCCGTCTGGGGGCGAGTCACCGACCGCGCGTCCGACCGGGAGGTGATGACGGCCGCCGGTGCCATCGGCGCGCTGGCGGCCGCCGGCGCCGTCGTACTAGTGCTGGCCGGCACTGGCGGTCAGCTGGCCTACGCGGCGATCGTCTTCGTCGCGGTCGTGGCCCAGGAGGGGGTGCGGCTCGGGCGCAAGGCGTACCTGGTCAACGCCGCGCCACCCGGCGAGCGTCCGCTGTACGTGGCTCTGGCGAACACGATCATGGGCGTGGTGATGATCGCGCTCGCCGTGCTCGGCGGCATCGCCGAGACGGCGGGGGTTTCGGCCGCGGTGGCCGCGGTGTTCGGGCTCTCGGTGCTCGGCGTGGCGGCGACGCGCTGGACGCCCGAGCCCGAGCGCATGAGCACGCTCCGCTGACCAGGCACTCCCCGCCCGTGGCAGCGAGGATCGGACGACGATGATGGTGAGGAGGACGGAGTGGAGGATGACGGGATCGAACCGACGACCTCCTGCTTGCAAAGCCCATTCCGCCGTTTCTGCGCCTGGATGCTACCGGCGGCGTTTGTCCGGCGCGAGCAGGCGATTTTCGACGCGGTGCGGCGGCGGCTTGCCGGTCCGAACCGGCGGCTCTGCGCACCTCGTGTGGGATGGATGTGGGATGGAATCGAGGGCCAGCGGCCGCCCGGCGTTCTTCATTTCGCACCTGGGTGCATCTGCGTCCCGCCCGTTCGGTCGTCCGTCCGGGGTGCGCGGTGCTGAGCGTCGCCAAGCTCGCCCTCGGCCAGGAGGCCTACTACGAGCAGCAGGTCGCCCTCGGCCTCGACGACTACTACGCGGGCCGCGGTGAGTCGCCGGGGCTCTGGGCAGGCTCGGGTGCGTCCGGGCTCGATCTCTCGGGCGTCGTCGGTGACGGTGACCTCGGCACCCTGCTTCGCGGGGTGAGCCCCGGCGACGGCGCGCGCCTGCGTACCCCCACGAGGGCGCGCACGATCACGGTCCGGACCCTGGACGAGGCGACCGGTGTCTGGCGGGACGAGTCGAAGACGCTCGCGCCGGTGGCTGGCTACGACCTGGTCTTCTCCTGCCCCAAGAGCGTCAGCCTCCTGCACGCCCTCACCGACGACGAGTCGGTGCGCCGCGCCATCAGCGACGCCCATGAGGCGTCGTGGCGGGCGGCGCTCTCCTACCTGGAGTCGGAGGCGTGCGTGGTGCGCCGCGGACGTGGCGGACAGGGCCGCGAGCGCGGCGACGGGTTCGTGGCGGCGGCGTTCCGTCACCGCACCAGCCGCGCCCAGGACCCCCACCTGCACACCCACGTGATCGTCGCCAACCTCGCCCGCTCAACCGACGGCAGGTGGCGCGCCCTCGACGGGGAGGCGATCCTGCGCACCTACCGCCTGGCCGCCG
>DASSBX010000133.1:0-2510 GCA_035698305.1 Miltoncostaeaceae bacterium
GACGCTCAGCATCGTCCCCTCCACCGGGTGGCGCACGGCGGCGTCGGCGGCGTCGCTGGCGCCGCGCAGGGCCCGCGCGATCGCGGGCCCGTCGATCTCGCCGTGCGCGAGCGCCTCGGCGGCGCCCCGCACGAGCTGGGACAGGATCATCCCGCTGTTGCCCTGGGCGCCCAGCAGGGCGGCGCGGGCGAGGGCGTCGCAGCGGGCGACGCGCGGCAGCCCGGTGGTGGAGCGGGCCGCCTCGTCGACCGCGGTCGCGGTGCGCAGCATGTTGATGCCGGTGTCGCCGTCGGCGACGGGGAACACGTTGAGCAGGTCGACCTCGTCGGCGCGGGCCGCGAGGGCCGCCCGGGCGCGGCCGACCGCCTCGGCGAGGCGCTCCTCGGACACCGTGGGGCCGGCCGGACCGCTCATGGCGACGAAACTACCCGCTCGGCCCGAACAGGGTCAGCTGGCGCTCGGTGATGAGGCCCGACACGCCGACGCCCATGAGCCGCAGGGCTCCGGCCCGCTCGCCGAGCGCCCGGGCCAGCAGGGCGCGGGCCGTCGTCCAGATCACGGCCTCGTCGTCGGTGGCCCCGTGGACGGTCCGGGCGCGGGTGACCGTCTGGAAGTCGGCGTAGCGGAGCTTGACGGTGACGGTGCGGGCGGCGCGCCCCCTGCGGCGCAGCGCGCCGGCCACCTCGGCCGCCTGGCCGCGGCCGATGCGCTCGAGCTCGGCGACGTCGCGGACGTCCACCGCGAACGTCGTCTCCGACGAGATGGAGATGCGCTCGGCGGGGACGGGCTCCACCCCCCGCGGGTCGATGCCGCGGGCCCGGGCGCGGAGCTCCGACCCGTGCTTGCCGGGCGCCAGCTCCCGCAGGCGGCCGTCGTCGAGCGCGGCGAGGTCGCCGACGGTGGCGAGCCCCGCGGCGGTGAGGCGCTCCTCGGTGCGCGGCCCCACCCCGGGGAGGGTGCGCAGGGGCAGCGGCGCCAGGAACGCGGCCTCCCCTCCGGCGGGGACGACGGTGACGCCGCCGGGCTTGTCGCGGTCTGACGCGACCTTGGCGACCACCTTGCAGGTGGCGACGCCGAGGGAGCACGACAGCCGGATCCGCTCCGCCACCGTCCGCCGGACGGCGTCGGCGGCCGCCCCGGCCTCCTCGTCGGGCAGCTCCAGGTAGCCCTCGTCCATCCCGAGCACCTCGACGGCGGACGACAGCTCGCGCACGAGCGCCCACACCCGGTCGGACCACTCGCGGTAGTGGGCGATGTCGGGCGGCACGAACACCACCTGGGGGCACCGCCGCCGCGCCTCCGCGCAGCTCATCGCCGACCGGATCCCGAACGCCCGGGCCGCGTAGCTGGCGGTCGCCACCACCCCGCGCCCGCCGGGGTCGCCGCCCACCACCATCGGCCGCCCCCGCAGCTCGGGCCGCCGGTGCATCTCCACTGCCGCGAAGAACGCGTCGATGTCGAGGTGGGCGATCACCTGTTCGGCCGGACCCTATCGCCGTCCCCGGGCGCCGATACCCTCACCGGATGGAACTCGGGCCGTCCCTGGACGACATGCTCCGGGCGATCGGCGAGGGCCGGGCGCACGACCCGCTGGCCCCCGTCACGGTCATCTGCCCGTCGCACCTCGCCGCCCTGCAGCTGCGGCGGCGGCTGGCGCAGCTCACGCCGTTCGCGGCAGTCCGCTTCGAGACCCTGCCTCGCCTCGCGGAGCTGATCGCCGCGGGCGACCTGGCGGCCGCTGGGCGACGTCCGCTGGCCCGCCCCATCGGGGACCACCTGGCGGAGCGGATCGGCGCCGGCGCGGAGCCGCCGCTCGCCCCGATCCGGGCCCTTCCCGGATTCGGCCGGGCGCTGCGGCGCCTGTTCGACCGCCTGCGCCGGGGCGGCCTCGTCGGCGGCGAGCCGATCCCCGAGGCGTGCGGGCCGCACCTGGCGGAGGTCGCACGGCTCTACGCCCTCTGGCGGTCGGAGATCGGGGAGTTCTACGACGAGGACGACCTCATGGACGCCGCGGCCGGGGCCCTGATGGAGGCCCCCGGGCGCGCCGCGGAGCTGGGGCGCCTCCACCTGGTGCCGCCGGAGCCGCGCTCCGCGTCGGGCGTCCGGCTGGTCGCGGCGCTGGAGGCGGCGTGCGGCGGCCGGGGGACCGCGGCCGACCCGGAGCCCGCCGAGGAGGTGCGCCTGACGCTGGCGCCCGACCGCGCGTCGGAGGCGCGCGAAGCGGCACGGGCGGTGGTGGCCGCGCTCGAGGAGGGTGTCGCGATCGACCGGATCGCCGTGCTGCACGGCGCCGACCGCGCGTATGCGCGCCTGCTGCGGGAGGCGCTCGCCGCCGCCGACGTGCCGGTCGCCGCCACCCCGGGCATCCCGCTCTCGGAGACGCCCGCCGGGCGGGGCGTCCTGGCCCTGCTGGACATCGCCCGCGAGGACCTCTCGCGCACCGCCCTGGTCGACGCGCTGAGCGTCGCGCCGGTGCGGCGCGAGCTGCCCGCCGGGGACGGCCGCGTCGC
>DASSBX010000134.1:0-6108 GCA_035698305.1 Miltoncostaeaceae bacterium
GCGTCTCGAGCGCGCCGACGAAGCGCATCCCGAAGTCGCCCTCCTGGTAGATCGCCGGGAGGCCCCGGCGCAGGTACCGGCGCGCGGAGGCGGCGGGCGGGGCGACGAGGCCATCGGCGTTCACAGCTCCGGGTGCTCCGCGCGCACGAGGTGGCGGCCCGAGGCGATCAGCTCGTCCGGGTCCAGCGGGATGTGGCTCCCCGCCTGCTTCGGCTGCTGCTCGCCGCTGCGCAGGTCGGTCTCGTAGACCCTGAGGATCTTCACGAAGTCGACGCCCTCCACCTGGTGGATCACGCCGTACAGCTCGCCCTGGTTGAGCGCCCGGCCGAACTCCCACCCGGTGCCGTTGCCCTCCATCGCCCCGCCCACGAGCGGGTTGAGGTACGTGTAGAGCGCGTGCGTCACGTCCTCCTCCACCCGCCGCGGGTCGGCGCGCAGCGACGCCTGGAGGTTCACCACGATGCTGACGCCGCGGTAGCGGGCGGGCAGCAGCTCCACGCGGGTGCCGATGAGGCGGCGCTCGTCGAGGTAGGCGGCGACCTGGCCGAACAGCTCCTCGTCGGGGATGAGCTCCTCGATGGTCAGCAGGCGGTCGGCCGGCTCGATCCGCGGCACCAGGTGCAGCCGGGCGACGCCGACGGTGTCGGGCGGCTCCACGCAGATCGCGCGGGCCACGCGCGGGGACGCCTCGCCGCAGAGGAACTCGAAGTCCTCGCGGGTCACGGCGCGGTAGCGGGTGCGGATCTCCATCGCGGCGCGCTGGCGGGCGGCCTCCAGGCTCTCGGGATCGACGCCGCCCGCGGCCGGCTCGGGGTTCACCACGCTCGAGACGGTCGGGATCGCGCTCTTCAGCACGGTGAGGGCGGCGGCCGCGACGTTGCCGCGGCGCCCGCCGCCGTGGCGGTAGCCGGCCATCCGAAGCCGCGCCCCCTTCGGCGGCACCATCCCGTACTGCCGCCATGCCCCGTCGCCCGTGCGGATGGCGGGGCCGAAGCGCACCTCCCCGCTGGCCAGGTCGAGGGCGTAGTGGGGGTCGGCGGGGCCGCTCTCGGCGAACGACTCCCGGAGGGCCCACCGGCGCCAGTTGGTCGATTCCGGCTCCAGCACCTCCAGGCCCTCCTCGCCGTCCAGGGCGAGCACCGGCGCGTTGCGCAGCCGGAACGCCTGCCCCGGGGTGCCGTCGCTCTCGCCGACGATCTCGTCGTCGACCCGCACGCTGTGGGCGGAGGGGACCAGCGCGCCGAGCGGCGAGGCGGTGATCTCGTAGATCTCGGGCGGGTGGGAGAAGGGCGACGCGGGCGCGCCGGCGCGGGTGGTGTCGTCCAGGCGGCAGCGCACCCAGAAGGCCCGCGTGCCGGCGACCGTGGCGGCGTCGTGCGAGGCCGGCACCTGCAGCTCCACAACGCCGCTGCCGTAGTTGAAGCCGCCGGTGGTGTCCTCGAGGACCTCCGCCAGCGCGTAGCCGCCGGGCGCCTCCCCGGAGGAGACCTCCCACTTGAGCGGCGGGTCCTCGGGGTCGACGCCGGCGCCGCGGGCCTGGGAGCAGTCGACGTCCACCCGGATCACGAGGCGCTCCAGCGACGACTCGAAGCCGAGGTAGAGGGCGTCGCCCACGGCGGGCGGCATCCCGAACGGCAGCTGGTCGGGGCCCTTCGGCTTGGCGACGCCCGCCGCGACGCCCACGTCCTTGGCGGCGTTGCCGCGCTGCACGACGTAGTTGGCCGGCCGGATCGCGGGGATGGTGACGTCGTCGAGCGTCTGGAACACGACGGGCTCCTCGCCCGGCGTCCGCGGGGTGGACACCTCGGTGCTGGACGCGGGGATGAACACCGGCCCGGTGGGCGGCGCCGCGAGCCGGAAGCGCAGGTCGGCGCGCGCCGCGGTGGCGGGCTCCAGCGCGATCCCCAGCAGGTCCATCAGGGCGACGTGGAGCTTGTCGGGGATCCGGTTGAGCCGGTAGATGACCATCTCCGTCATCCACGCGAACAGCTCGATCAGGGTGACCCCGGGGTCGGACACGTTGTGCTCGGTCCACTCGGGGCAGCTCTGGGAGATCCGCAGCCGGGCCTCGTTGACGAGGTCCTGGAAGTCGCGGTCGTCGAGCGGGACGGACGGCAGGCGGGTGCTCACGTCACTCCTCGGCCGGGATGACGTAGAAGGGGTAGACGAGGTTGCGCACGTCGTTGGTGGCGCGCAGGGCGTATTCGATGTCGATCACCACCACCTCGTCCAGCACCCCGCCCTGCGTCGTCCGCTCGACGGACATCTCGACGGCCCGGACCTCGATGCGCGGCTCCCACCGGTCGAGCGCGACCCGCACCTCGTGCTCGATGCGCCCGACCAGGTAGGCGTCGACCGCCTCGAAGACGTGGTCGTGGATGCCGCACCCGAACTCCGGGCGCATGGGGCGCTCGCCGGGCGCGGTGCCCAGGATCACCTGGATCGCCTCGCGGACGTCCTCGTCCTCGTGGGCCAGGGCGAGGCCCCCGCGCGCGTCGACCCGCAGCGGGAAGGCGAGGCCGGATCCGAGGAGGGCGCCCATCAGCCGAGCTGCACCTGGGCGCCCTTCACGGACAGGGTGCCGTTGGCCTGGATGGACATGCTGCCGGAGGCCTTGATCGTCATGCTCGAGCCGGCCTCGAGCGTCATCGCCGCCGACGACTTGATCGTGATCGAGCCGTCCTTCTTCAGCACCACCGTCGCGTCGCCGACCTTGACGGTCAGCTCGTCGACGGCCTCCAGCTCCATCGTCGTGTCGGCCTTCGCCCCGACGCTCTCGCTGCTGCGCAGGCGGAACGAGCCGTCGGTCTGGACCAGGTCGCCGGGCGTGTCCTCGCCGTTCCACAGCGCGCCGAGCACGAACGGGCGGCGCACGTCGCCGTGCTCGAAGGCGACGAGCACCTCGTCGCCGACCTTCGGCGTCATCAGCAGGCCGCGGTCCGCGCCGGCGCCCGGCGCCGCGATCCGGGCCCACCAGCCCTCGGTCTCCTCGCCCAGCTCCGGATACTTCACGCGCACCCGGCCGAGGCCCTGCGGGTCGTCGTTCTGGGTGACGAGCGCCACCTGGACGCCGCCCGACTCCCAGCCGGGCCGCTGCGACGGCGTGAGCAGGTCGACCAGGCTCCGCGGCGAGTCGCCGGAGACGCGGAACCGCGTCTCGTAGCCCTTCGTCCCCCGGAACGCGTGGACGGTGGACGTGACCCGGTACGTCCCGCTGAAGCGGGTGCCGACCCCCTCCACCTTCAGGGCGGACCCCGCCCGCATCTTCGGCGCGCCCCTGCAGGTGCCCTCCGCCTCCAGGAAGCCGTTGGTGATGCGGGCCATCACCGTCTTGGCGAGCGCGTCGGCCTCCTCCTGGTTGCCGACGGGGGCGTCGGAGATCGTGATCGCGCCGCCGCCCAGCGCCGTCGCGACCGTGTCGCGGCCGACGCCGATCGCCGAGCGCGTCGGCTCGGGCGTGGCGGTCGCCTCGATCGCGCGCTTGGCGGTGTGGTCCCAGCTGCGCACCACCACCTCGTCGACCTGCTGCACGCCGGTCAGGCGCGGCCGGAACGTCTGCAGCTCCTCCCCGTAGCGCAGCGTGAGCGGCTCGCCGCCCGCGTCGCCTCCGCCGCGCGTGCGGAACCGCAGCTCCTTGTCGAGCACCACCACCTCGCAGCCCACCCGGTTGGCGAGGCGCCAGAGGAACTCCCAGTCGGTCTCGTTGCTCTGCTGGATGAACGGCTGCGTGCCGCCCGCGTCCTCGACCTCGGCCGCCTGGAGCCCGGCCCGCTGGGCGACCTTGCGCACCACCTCGGCGACGCTCGTGTCCTGGTAGGTGGCGTTGCGGCGGGTGCGGTTGAGCGCGTGGGAGTGGTCGTAGCCGCGCACGACGATCGCGATGCCGTCGGCGCGGAACTCCGGCTCGACGGCGGTGATCTGCCCCTTGATGAGCGGGGTCAGGAGCTTCGCGTCGGGGGCGCCGATGCGGATCTCGATCTCCGCTCCCACCTCCAGCGGGTTGGTGTCGATGTGCTTCAGGCCCGGGTCGGAGATCCGCAGCAGGAACGCGTCGGGCAGCGTCAGGTTGTCCTCCACCCGCACCTCCTGCAGCAGCGGCGCCAGCGTGGGGTCGAGCGGCTGCCCGGCCAC
Organism: Miltoncostaeaceae bacterium; assembly: GCA_035698305.1. Taxonomy (GTDB): domain Bacteria; phylum Actinomycetota; class Thermoleophilia; order Miltoncostaeales; family Miltoncostaeaceae; genus Miltoncostaea. The sequence continues at coordinate 4,132 of DASSBX010000134.1, forward strand.
CAGCACCTCGACCCCCGCGACGCCCGCCGTCTTCGCGTTCGTGCCCACCGCGTCACCCGAGGAGGGTCGGGATGGACAGGACGGTGCCGCGCGGGACGGCCAGGGGGTCGTCGATGCCGTTGGCCTCCGCGATCCGGCGCCACAGCGTGGCGTCGCCGTAGGCCTGGTGGGCGACGCTCTGCAGGCTGTCGCCGTCGCGCACCACGGTGGTGCGCAGCCCGGCCTGCCCCCGGGTGGTCGGGTTCTGCGGCCCCTTGCCGACGGTCGGCTCGGCCTGGAGCAGCGAGATCTTGGCCTTCGCCCGCACCGGCGTGCCGTTGGGCCGGAACATCGTGAACTGCACGGAGAGGCTGTCGCAGACCGCCACGAAGGTGGTGGTGGAGCCCCAGCCGAACTCGATCGTGGGCGGCCGGCCGCTGTTCTTGCCCGAGGCGTACTTCTTGTCCACCGCCATCGCCGCGAACAGGGCGTTGGTGATGCCGCGCACGTCGCCGCTCGCGTGATCGGCGGCGTCGAACAGCAGGTCGAGCGTCAGCTTCTGGGCGTCGGCGCCGCCGAACTGGGCGGTGGGCAGCCCGGACCCCACCACCGGCTCGATCTTCCACTTGTTCGACTTGGTGATCGTGTACTCGGCCGGGTTGAACCAGCAGTCGATCTGCTCGCCGCCCTCCACCTTGAGGTAGGCCTTGGTGAGGTTGTCGGGGATCGCCACGGCGCCCTCCTCAGACCGACTTCAGGCCCTGGTGGGCGATCTCGATGGTCTCGATGGCCGCGCCGTCCGGGTGGGCCTTGAAGTCGGGCCCCGTCCACTTGACCGGGAACGCGCCCACGAACGACCACGTCCGGACGGGCTTGAGCGTCCGGTCGAGCATCGTGAGCGTCAGCTCGCGCCGCTCGATCTGCTCGCGGCACGCGGCGAACCACTTGGTGAACTCCTCGTTGCTGGTGATCCCGCGCTTCAGCACGAGGTTCGGGAACTTCGCCCGGCCGCGGAGCTTGTGGACGAAGTCGTTGACGCCGCCCTCCTTGTACTCCTCGACCTCGTACTCCATCGCCAGCCCGGAGACCTCGGTGAAGTAGCCGATGGTGGCGCCGGCCTCGACGCTGAAGAACATCCCGACATGGGGGTCCTCGGTGGTGCCGCCGGGCCCTGCGGTGCGTGTCGCCGGCATCGCGCTCCTCGCCTCCTAGTGGCCCAGGTCGCCCAGCAGGTCGCCCATCCGCTCGCGCTCGGCGAGCAGGTCGCGGCGCAGGCGCTCGACGACCGCCTCGTAGATGTCGTCCGCGTTCGGCAGCGCCCCCGCCGCGGCGCCCAGCAGGCCGCCCGCCGCGCCGGGGAGCGCGCCGCCCACCGCCTGCGCCGCCTGCCGCGCCACGTCGCTCGCGGCGGGCAGCGACGGCAGGTCGGGCAGGTCGGGCAGGTCGGGCAGGTCGGAGAGCGACGGCATGGCCGGCAGGTCGGGCGCCGACGGCAGGCGGGGGAGCGACGGCATGGCGGGCAGGTCGGGGAGCGCCGGCATCGCCGGCATCGCCGGGACGGCGGGCATCGACGGCATCGACGGCAGGCTCGGGGCGTCCGGCAGGGACGGCAGGCCCCGCGGCAGCTTCGGCAGATCGGGCATCCGCAGCCGGGCGATCTGCCGGGGCGCGGCCCCTCCGCCGGCCGCCGCGGGCGCGAGCGACACGGTGGCGAGGCCGTCGGCGCCGCGTGCGACCGCGCCGCCGGCCGCCGCCAGGTCGGCGGCGGTGGTGCCTCCCAAACCCGCGGCGAGGGCGGGCGGGATCCCCGGCGGCGCGGGCCCCCGCCCCGGGGCCGGGGCGGGGGCGGCGACCGCGAGGCGCAGCGCCGGCCGCGGCCCGGCGGGCGGGGCCGCGGCAGGGGCCCCGCCCGTGGGCGCCCGCCGCGCCGCCGGTGCCGCGGCGCGGGCCAGGCGGGGCGCCGCGACGTGCGGGGACGCCCCGGCGCCGCCGGGGGGC
>DASSBX010000135.1:0-2965 GCA_035698305.1 Miltoncostaeaceae bacterium
CGACGTCGGGGCTCGACCCGCTCGTGCAGCAGGAGTTCGCGGAGTTGTGCCGCGAGGCGACGAGGCGCGGCGGCACCGTGCTGCTGTCGTCGCACGTGCTGTCCGAGGTGCAGCGGCTCGCCGACCGGGTGGCCCTGATCCGGGAGGGACGCCTGGCCCTGGTGGGGCCGGTCGACGAGCTGCGCGCCCGCGCCGCCCAGCGCGTCGAGGTGGCCTTCGCGACGGCCCCGCCGCACGGGGCGTTCGACGGGCTGCCGGGCGTGCGGGTGCTCGACCGGCACGGCCGCGTGGCCCGGCTGGCCGTCACGGGCTCGTTCGACCCGCTGCTGAAGCGGCTCGCGCGGTTCGAGGTGGTGCGGCTCGACAGCCGCGAGGCCGACCTGGAGGACGTGTTCCTCGAGCGCTACGGCGATGCCGGGTAGGCTCGCCCTCGACACGCTCCGCCGGCTCCGGCGCGGCATGGCGTGGTGGTCGCTGGGGCTGGTCGCCCTGACGGCGCTCCTGCTCGGCGTCTACCCCACCGTCCGCGACGAGTCGGGGCTCCGCGAGCTGGTGCGGGACTACCCGGACGCGCTGAAGCAGCTGTTCGGAATCGGCGATCTGGACTACACGTCGGCGGCCGGCTACCTGAGCGCGGAGCTCTTCGGCATGGTGGTGCCGCTCCTGCTCGGCATCGTGGCGATCACCGCGGGGGCCCGCGCGTTCGCGGGCGAGGAGGAGCGCGGGCACCTCGAGACGATCCTGACGCTGCCCGTCGGCCGCCGCAGGCTCGTGCTGGAGGGGCTCGCGGCGATGGCCGCCGAGGTCGTGATCCTCGGCGCGGTGCTGCTGGTCTCGTTGCTCGTCGGCGCGCCGCTCGCGGGGATGCACATGGCGTCGGGGCATCTGGCGGCGGCGGTGCTCGCCGCCGTCCTGCTGGCGGTGGGCTTCGGGTCGGTGGCGATGGCGGTGGGCGCCGCGACCGGCCGGCGGGCCGCGGCGACCGGCGCCGCCGCGGTCCTGGCGCTCGCGGCGTACCTGGTCGACTCCCTCGGGGCCCTCGTGCCCTGGCTCCACGACCTGGAGCCGTTCACGCCGTTCCACCACTACTCGGCGCCGGACCCCCTTCTGCACGGCGCCTCGCCGCCGCACCTCGCCGCGCTGCTCACCCTCACGGTCGCCGGGGCCGTCGCCGCGATGATCGCGGTGGAGCGGCGCGACATCCGGGCCTGACCGGCAGGAACCGGACCAGGTGCTTTCAGGACTCGCCGCCGGCGAGGGCGGCGCGGACGTCGTGGTCGGAGACCGGCGCGAAGTCGCCGTACCAGCGGCCGACGCTGCCGAACCGCCCCGGCACCAGCACGCAGACGCAGTCGTCGGCCGCCCCCCGCAGCGCGGCCACGGCCTGCTCCGATCCGACGGGGTCGGCGACCACCACCCGGGCGGCGCCCCGCTCGCGCGCCGACTCCACCGCGGCCAGGTCGCTGAGCCCGGTCGCCAGGCCGTCGTCGACGATCACCGCCGTCGCGCCGCTCAGGTCGGGCGGCGCGATGTCGCCGCGCAGGGCCCGCACCCGGGCCGCCACCTCCGCGCGGCGGGCCGCGACGAGCCGCTCCAGCTCGGCGGGCGAGACGCCGACGTGCTCCGCGGCGGCGCGGTCCACGAGCGCCACGCCGCCCTCGGCGACGGCGCCGATCGCGAGCTCCGGCTGCACCGGGGCGCCCACCTTCCGCACCACCACCACGTCCAGCGGCGCCCCGAGGGCGCGCGCCACCTCGGCCGCCACCGGCACGCCGCCGCGGGGGACGCCCAGCACCACGACCCGCTCGGCCGTCAGGCCGCCCAGCAGTGCGGCGAGGCGGCGGCCGGCATCGGCGCGGTCGCGGAACGCCATGCCCGATCCTCGCCCCGGCGGGCCGTGCGGGCAACCCGAAGGCGGCACCGGCCCGACCCCGATCCTCTGTAACGGAGCCCGTCGTAGCATCCCGGTGCACCGGCACGACGACGGAGGTCCCCGTGAAGGTCCGTGACGTGATGACCGCGCACCCCGTGCTGGCCACCGCGCGCGACGCCGACCGCGACCGCGTGCGGCGGCTCATGGAGGACGCCGACGTGCACCACGTGCCCGTCGTCGACGGCGACAGGGTCGTCGCCGTGTGGGCGAGCGGCGAGGACGGCTCGCTGTTCCTGCTCGGCGCCGACCGCGTGGTGGAGCTGCCCCCGGGGGCGGAGGCCCAGGAGGCGATGGCTGCGCTCATGCGGGACGCCGAGGTGGTCCTGGTGCGCGACGAGGGCCTGCCCACCGGCATCCTCACCCGCGCCGACGCCCTCGCGATCCTGCGCACCGCGCTGGGACGCGGCGTCGGCCGGCGGCACCGCCGCCCGACGGTGATCCGCGTGGCCGGAGCCCGCGGGTCGGGCAAGACCACGCTCATCATGCGCACCCTCACGGCGCTGCCCGAGCTGGACGCCGTGGTGCTCCAGGCCAACGAGCCCACCGGGCCGGCGACGGCCGGCGGCGCGCGCGAGGTGGTCGACGACGCCGCCCACTGGCGGGCGGGACTGGGCCGGGCCGTCGGCCGGCTCCAGGACGCCCAGCTCATCCTGGTGGAGGACCGGGACGAGGACCCCGACCTGTCTCGCGGCATCGGCGAGGACGTGCAGGTGGCCGTGATCGCCGCGCACGACCTCGCCGAGGTGCCCCCGGCGCGCCTGGGCGACGCGCAGGCGATCGTGTTGACGTCGGCCGGGGCGGCGGGGCCGGACAACGCTGAGGCGGCCGCCGCGTGCCGGGAGCGGTTCCCCGGCGTCAGGGTGTTCACGGTGGGCCCCGCGGCGGGCGACGACCACCTGGACGAGTGGTCGCGGTGGGTCGCTCAGCAGGTGCTGCGCCGCCGGGGATGACCCGGGCCCGGACGACTGGCCGCACGGCCGCCGTCGCGCTGCTCGCGGGCGCGGGCCTGCTGCCCGCCTCCGCGGCGGCCGC
>DASSBX010000136.1:0-3943 GCA_035698305.1 Miltoncostaeaceae bacterium
GAGGTCCGCATGACCAGCTCCATCGTCGTCCCCACCACCGCCAACGAGGCGGTCTGGCACGCGTCCGGGGCCGCGCTGTACCGCGGCGATATCGACACGTTCCTCGGCTACTGGCAGCCGGACGGCCGCTACGAGGTCGCCTACCCGGTCGGGGACTTCCCGGCGGCCGTGCAGGGCCGGGACGCCCTGCGGGCCCTGTTCGCCGGCTTCGGCGCCGCCGTGACCGCCATCGCGGTGCACGACGTGCGCTTCCACCAGACCGACGACCCTGACGTCGCGTTCGTCGAGGAGCGGATGGTCGCCGACCTCGTCGACGGGGGGCGGTACGAGAACCGGCTCGCCATCCGGGTCACGTTCCGGGAGGGCCGGATCGGCGAGATGCTCGAGTACTACGGGGAGACGGCCCACGAGCGCATGCTGCGCCGCCTCGCACTGCTCGCCGGCTGAGCGGTCGCGGGGACCCCGGCGGTGGCCGCCGGGGTCCCGCGCGCCGTCCTACGCCCGCATCTTCGCCGCGTGCTCGGCGATGCGGGCGGCGAGCTCGGTCGCCGAGGCGTCGTACGCCTCGGGGTCCGCCCAGGTGCCGCGCGGGTCGAGCAGCGCGGCGTCGACGCCCTCGATCGCGGTGGGCACCTCGAAGCCGAAGTTCGGGTCGGTGCGGGTGGGGGCGCCGTCGAGCTCGCCCGACAGCGCGGCGCGCACGATCGCGCGGGTCGCGGCGATCGGCATGCGCGAGCCGGTCCCGTACGGGCCGCCCGTCCAGCCGGTGTTGACGAGCCAGGTGGAGACCTTGTGCTCCTCGATCTTGGTGCCCAGAAGCTCGGCGTACACGGCCGGCGGCTGGGGCAGGAACGCGGCGCCGAAGCAGGCGCTGAACGTCGCCTGGGGCTCCACCACGCCGACCTCGGTGCCCGCGACCTTGGCGGTGTAGCCGGCCAGGAACAGGTCCATCGCCTGCTCGGAGGTCAGCTTCGCGACGGGCGGCAGCACGCCGAACGCGTCGGCGGTCAGCATCACGATCGCCGACGGGTGGCCGGCGCGCGCCTCGGGGACCGTGTTGGGGATCGACTCGAGGGGGTACGCGGCGCGGGTGTTCTCCGTCTTGGACGCGTCGTCCAGGTCCAGGCGGCGCGTCGCCGGGTCCATCACGACGTTCTCGAGCACCGTGCCGAACATGCGGGTGGTCGCGTAGATCTCCGGCTCGCCCTCGGGCGACAGGTTGATGACCTTCGCGTAGCAGCCGCCCTCGATGTTGAAGACGCCGTCCTCGCTCCAGCCGTGCTCGTCGTCGCCGATCAGGGGCCGGGTCGAGTCGGTGGAGAGGGTGGTCTTGCCGGTGCCGGAGAGGCCGAAGAACAGGGCCACGCGGCCGTCGGCGCCGACGTTGGCGGAGCAGTGCATCGGCAGGACGCCCCGGGTGGGGAGCCGGTCGTTCATCAGCGTGAAGATCGACTTCTTGATCTCGCCGGCGTAGTAGGTGCCGCCGATCAGGATCTCCAGGTCGGTGAGGTGCAGCGACACGAAGTTGTCCTGGCGCACCCCGTCGGCGGGGCCGTCCGCCGTGAAGCCCGGCGCGTGGAGGATGAGGGCCTGGGGCCCGAAGCCCTCCAGCTCCGCGTCGCTGGGCACCCGGAAGAGGGTCTGGGCGAACAGGGCGTGCCACGGGCTCTCGGTCACGAGGCGCACCGACAGCTGCTCCTTGGGGTCGGAGCCCGCGTAGGAGTCGATGACGTACACGTTGTCCGCGGCCGACAGGTGCGCCCGGAGGCGCTCGCCGAGGGAGGCGTGGTGCTCGGGCGAGATGGGCCGGTTGATGTCGCCCCACCACACCCGGTCCTCGCTGCCGGGCTCGCGGACCACGAACTTGTCCTTCGGGGAGCGCCCGGTGTGCGCACCGGTCGAGACGACGAGGGGCCCACCCTCGGCGATCTCCGCGTCACCCGCGACGATCGCGTGCTCGTAGAGGGCCGGCGCCGTGAGGTTCCACCACACGGTCCCCGACGGGGTGATCCCGTGGGTCTCGAGCCCGACGGCACCGCCCCGCGACGTCGTCGCCTGATCTATCGCCACCTTCAGCCCCCCGCTTTCGCGTCCGCCAGTTTCCGCTCACCCGAGGGCCCGAGAGCCCAGTAGACCACGGCGGGAAGCGCCGCGGCGACGGGGAGCGCGAGGCTGGAGCCTGCCATGTCCAGGCCGATACCGCACGCGAAGCCCAGGCTCCATGACGAAAGTCCCGCGACCCGCCAGCCTGGCGCCGCGCCGCCGCCGCGGACGGCGTGGACGAGGCACACCGCCGCCAGCCCGGGAGCGGCCAGCGCCATCACGGTCAGCCACCCGAGCATCAGGTCCGAGAAGTCGAGTGCGGCGACGACGGTGCCCACGACGGTCACCGCGACCAGCGCGGCCCGGTGCCCCACCCACGGGGCCGCGTCCGAGAGCGACAGGCCGCCCGACCAGATGTTGGTCAGCACCGAGCCCGTGAACCCGAGGGCGGCGAACAGGTAGGCGATCTCCGGGCTGCCGAGGTCCCGCAGCACGTCTGCGAGGTCCCAGGTGCCCGTGACCGCCTGGAGGGCCGCGCCGGCCAGGGCGAACGCGAACGTCGGGAGCGCCAGGCCGGCGAGCGCGCACCACACCACCTGCCGGGAGCGGCGCAGGTCGTGGGTGAAGTCCGGGGTGCGCAGCGAGAACGCCGCGCCGTAGCCCACGACCAGCACGACCGCGGGCAGGAAGCCGATGGGGTCGGAGCCGGCGTGGCCGCCCGACAGCGTCACGTCGTGGTCGGCGAATGCGAGGTGCAGGCCGTACACCGCGAGGCCGGTGGTCGCGAGGCCGGCGGCGAGCGCCGTCCACGACAGCGCGCCGAGGCCGAACCCGGTGATCGCGAGCATCGCGACGGCGAACAGCACCACGCCACCCGCGTCGGGCACGTCGAGCAGCCGGGCCAGCGCGACGCCGGCGACGCCGACGTTCACGCCGAACCAGCCGACCATCATCAGCAGCATCGCCACCGACGCCGTCCGGCGGCTGCCGGTCTCGCCGAGCGGCCCGGCGGTGAGCGCCGCCAGCGTGAGGCCGGTGCGCTGGCCCAGCAGCCCCTGCGTCAGCGCGAGTCCGGCGAGCAGCGCCACCCCCACCAGGAGCGCCGCGACCAGCTCGCCGCCGCGCAGGCCCTCGCCGACCCCGCCGCCCGTCATCAGCGCCGCGGGGCTGGTCCCGATCCCGACCCACGGCCCGAGCCGCCGGAGCCAGCCGTCCCGTCCCATCCGCCGATCGTATCCACGTCGGGCGGGACCACTATCCTGCCCGCGTGGGAGAGCGCAGCGCGTACACGCCGGGGACGTTCTGCTGGGTCGACCTCGGCACGGCCGACCCCGGGGCGGCGGGCGCGTTCTACGCCGCGGTGCTGGGCTGGGAGATCGGCCCGTCCGGCGGCCCGGAGACCGCCGACTACCACCTGGCCCTGGTGGACGGGAAGTCGGTCGCCGGCATCTACCGGGGCCAGGGCGGGACGCCCGCCTGGACGTCCTACGTGAGCGTGGACGACGCCGCCGCCGCCGCGGCCCGGGCCGCCGCGCTCGGCGGTTCCGTGGCGATGGGGCCGATGCAGGTGATGGACCTGGGGCGCAGCGCGCTGCTCATCGACCCGCAGGGCGCGGCCGTCGCGGTGTGGGAGCCGGGGACGATGCCCGGGGCCGCGCTGGTGAACGATCCGGGCGCGCTGACCCTCAACCAGCTGAACACCCACGACGTCCCGGGCGCCACGGCGTTCTACACCGGCCTGTTCGGCTGGGAGGTCGAGCAGGTGGTGGAGGACCCCTTCCCGTACTGGGGCATCCGGAACGCGGGGTGGCTGAACGGCGGGATGATGGGGCTGCAGCCCGACAATCCGGCACCGCCCCACTGGCTGCCGTACTTCACGGTGCACGACGTGGACGGGGCG
>DASSBX010000137.1:0-3265 GCA_035698305.1 Miltoncostaeaceae bacterium
ACCGCCAGCCACGTCTCCTGCAGGACCTCCTCGGCGACCTCCCGCGACGACACATGCAGGCGCGCGAGGCGCAGCAGCCCCGGCGACCAGCGCGCGACGACATCGGCGAAGGCGGCCTCGTCCCCCGCCCGGAGCGCCGCGACCAGGCGGTCGTCGTCCATCGCGGCGATCCTCCCACGCGTAACGGCGGGCGGCCAAGGGGCACTCCACGGCACACGCCCGAGACAGGAGGCCGCGATGAGTACCACCCGCACCAGCGCGATCGACATCATCAACCGGTCGCACCACCGCCGTGACCCGGAGCCGCTGCTCGACCTGCTCGCCGACGACGCCGAGATCGTCACCTACGACCGGGGCGGGGCGGAGCCGCGCGTCACCAGCGGCAAGCCGGCGATCGAGGCGGAGCTGCGGGACGTCTTCGCCCGCGACATGACGCACGAGGTGCGCGACGTGGTCGCCGGCGAGGGGCGCCTCGCCTACATGGTCCACTGCCGGTACCCGGAGGGCACCCGCGTCGTGGCGAGCGTCATCTGCGAGCTGGACGACGCCGGGCGCATCGCGCGGATGACCCAGGTGGTCACCTGGGATGAGTGAGCGGACGCCATGACCACCATCCAGGCCGACGGCCTCCTCGGGGCCGTCGAGGAGATCGGCCCCCTGCTGCGGCGCCACGCGGCCGAGGCCGAGCAGCGCCGGCGGCTGTCGGCGGCGACGGTGGACGCCCTGCGCGACGCGGGCCTCTTCCGGATGTTCCTCCCCGCATCCCTGGGCGGGCGGGAGATGGATCCGCCCGCCGTCGCCCGGGTCGTCGAGGCCGTGGCGCGTCACGACGCAGCGGCCGGATGGGCCCTCCAGGCGGGGAACGTGGGCGACTGGTTCGCCGCGCGCCTGCCGGACGCCGGCGTGGAGGAGGTGCTGGGCGACGACCCGGACGTGGTGCAGTCGGCCGCGTTCCACCCACCGCTGGCGGGCGAGCCGGCCGACGGCGGCTACCGCCTCAGCGGCCGGCGCCCGCTGGCCAGCACGATCCACGACGCCCGCTGGCTGTTCGTCACGGCCGTCGTCGGGGACGGGGCGGTCGGCGCGGTGGTCGGCGCGGACGAGGTGCGGGTGATCGACACGTGGCGGTCGCTCGGGATGCGGGGCACCGACAGCAACGACGTGGAGCTGGACGGCGTGTTCGTGCCCGAGCGGCGCACGTTCCCGCTCGCGCCGGCGTTCACGCCGGGGTCGCACCACCGCGGCCCGCTCTACCGCATGCCGGCGGTCACGATCCTGGCGACGGTCCTCGTGCCCGTCGCCCTCGCCGTCGCCCAGGGGGCGCTGGACGCGCTGCGGGACCTCGCCCCGTCGAAGATGTCGCTGGGGACCACCCGCGCGCTGCGCGACCGGTCGGTCGCGCACGTCCGCCTCGCGCGCGCCGAGGGACTGGTGCGCGCCGCCCGCGCGTCGTTCTCGGCGGCCCTCGCCGAGTCGTGGGAGCGGGTCGCGGGCGGCGGGAGGCCGACCCTCGACGACCGCGCGGGCGACCTGCTCGCCGCCGTCCACGCGGTGACGAGCTGCGTCGAGGCGGTCGACCTCGTCTACGGCGTCGCCGGCTCCGCGGCCGTGTACGAGCGCAGCGCGATCGAGCGGTGCTTCCGCGACATCAACACGATCCGCCACCACGGCTTCGTCTGCGAGGGCCGGCTCGAGGCGGTCGGCCAGGTGCTGCTGGGCCTGCCGCCCGAGTTCGAGCTCATCGCGTTCTGAGGGGGGCGGCGTCCGCGATCCGCGCGCCGCGGGGGCGCCGCGCGGATGGCGGGACGCCGGCGGCCACCGGCGTCAGCGGACGGCGCCGGTGGGGTCGAACGCGCGGGGCGGCACGGGCGTCCGCCAGCGGCGCCGCTGGACGTGGTCCAGCGGATGGACGTAGTCGCCGGAGCCGGTGCGGATCATCTGGGTCATCGGTCACCTCCAGGTGGGGTGGGCATGGGGCCGCATCACCGAGACCGGACGGGCGCCCGGCGTCGTGACAGGCATCGGCTACGCGGCGACGGCGGCGCGCAGGGGCGCGCGGTGCAGGTCGGCGGCCAGGAGCCGCTCGAGCGCCGCCAGGTCACCGCGGCCGGAGGCGGCCTGGACCGCCTCGACGAGGCGCCGGTGGGCGGCCGGGTCGGCGCGGCCGCCGTGGCCGTCGCCGCCGTCGCGCAGCCGCTCGCGGGCGCGGCGGACCAGCTGCCGGGCGTTCACCTCGCTCAGGTCGAGCGCCCCGGCGATCCGCCGGTGGGGGTAGTCGAACGCCTCGCGGAGGATGTAGGCGGCGCGCTCGGCGGGCGACAGCGTCGTCTCGAGCACGCCCAGCGCGCGGACGAGCGCGTCGCGGCCCTCCACCCCGGCGGCGGGACCCGCGCCGGGGTCGTCCGGCTCGGCGCGCCACCGGCCCACGGGCGTCTCGCGGCGCACCCGGGCCGACTGGGTCACGTTGATCGCGAGGCGCAGCGCGGTGGTGGCGAGGAACGTCGGCGCGTCCCGCACCCTTCGGCGGTCGGTGCCCTGCCAGCGGAGCCAGGCCTCCTGGACCACGTCCTCCGCGTCGGCGCGGCTCCCGAGCACCCGCCGCGCGACGGCGAGCATCCGCGGCCGGGCGGCCTGGAAGGCGGCGGTCCCGTCGTCGGGCGTCGCCTGGACCTGGCCGCTCATGCCGTCGCCGCCGTCGCGATGAGGGCGAGGAGCGCGTATGCGACGGACACGGTGGCCAGGCCGAGGTAGGGCCCGGTGACGGCCAGCGCGAGCAGCGCGAGCGTCCCGGCCAGCGCGAGGACGGGGAGGGCGACGACGACGCCGGCCCCGACGCGGAGGACCATCCCGTAGGCCCGCCGCTCGGGACGCTCGGCGGCGCGCGCGACGGCGGCGGGTCGTGGGGTCGCCGCGTCGAGCGCCGGCGCGGCAGCGACGTGGGGCAGGGTCGCCATGGGACACCTCCAGGTCAGGGGATGGCGTGTGCGACCACCGTCTCGCCCCCTCGCCCCCGCCGCGCCCGTCCACCCCCGGGTCGACCGACTGGCCCGCCCCCGGGGTCATGCCCGGGGCCGCACCCCGGGCATCCCCGTCGCCGTCCCCGTGCCCGGGGGGGCGCGGCGCGACGAGGCGCGGCGGGGCGCGCGCCGTCCTACCGTCCGTACTGCTCGCACCTGACCGAGCACGCCCCGATCTCGGCCAGCTCGAGCGGGTCGCGACCGCGGTGCATGCGCACCGGCGGCCGCCGCATCGCGGCGAGGCGCAC
>DASSBX010000138.1:0-3765 GCA_035698305.1 Miltoncostaeaceae bacterium
GCTGTGGTTGAAGCTCGACACGGCGAATCCGACGCACTCCTTCAAGGACCGCGTCGTGTCGGTCGCGCTGGAGAAGGCGAAGCAGCTGGGCTACCGGGTGGTGGCGTGCGCCTCGACCGGCAACCTGGCCAACTCGGTCGCCGCCCACGCGTCGGCCCACGGCCTGGAGAGCTACGTCTTCGTGCCCGCCGACCTGGAGGAGCAGAAGATCGTCGCCACCGCCGTCTACGGCACGACCCTGCTGGCGGTGGAGGGCAACTACGACGACGTCAACCGCCTCTGCATGGAGATCGCCGGCGACCGCCCCTGGGCGTTCGTGAACGTCAACGTGCGACCGTACTACAGCGAGGGGTCCAAGACGCTGGCGTACGAGGTGGCCGAGCAGCTCGAGTGGAGCCTGCCGGACCGCTGCATCGTCCCGATCGCCTCCGGCTCGCTCTACACGAAGGTCAACCGCGGGTTCCGGGACCTCATCGAGACGGGCCTGGTGGAGGGCACCGCCCCCGTGATGAACGGCGCGCAGGCCCTCGGGTGCGGCCCCGTCGCCGCCGCCTGGGACGCCGGCCTCGACTTCGTGTCGCCCGTGAAGCCGGACACGATCGCCAAGAGCCTCGCCATCGGCAACCCCGCGGACGGGCTGTTCGCCCTCGACGTCGCCCGCCAGACCGGCGGCGCCGTGACCGCGGTCACCGAGCAGGAGATCGTCGAGGGGATCGAGCTGCTGGCCCGGACCACCGGCATCTTCACCGAGACGGCCGGCGGCGTGACCACCGCGACGCTCGCAAGGCTCGCCCGCGCCGGCAGGATCGACCCGGACGAGCGGGTGGTCCTGTACATCACGGGGGACGGCCTGAAGACCCTCGACGCGGTCGCGTCGCGGGTGGAGCGCCACCCCATCCAGCCCACCGTCGCGAGCTTCGAGGCCGCGATCGGCGAGGCCCGCCTCATCGCCTGAACGTCCGTGACCGAGGAGACCATCACATGCCCGTGACCGTCCGCATCCCCGCGCCCCTGCGACCCGTCGTGGGCGGGGCGTCCTCGGTGGAGTGCACCCCGGGGACCGTGCGCGAGCTGATCGACCAGCTCGACGCCCAGCACACGGGGTTCCGCGACCGGGTCATGGAGAACGGCGCCCTGCGCCGGTTCGTCAACGTCTTCGTCGCCGGCGAGGACGTGCGCTTCGGCGAGGGCATCGACACGGCCGTCACCGAGGGCCAGGAGGTCACGATCCTCCCCGCCGTCGCCGGGGGCTGACCCCAGCGCACCGGCCGTTGCCCTCGTCACGGGCGCGACGGGCCTGGTGGGGCGTGCGCTCGTCGAGCGGCTGGTGGGGGACGGCGTGCGGGTGCTCGCCACGGCCCGCACGGTCGCCGCCGGGCGCGAGGTGGTGGCGGCGGGGGCGGAGCCCCTCCACACCGACGCCGGCAACCTGCGGGAGTGGGCGCGTGACGCGGAGGACGCCCAGATCTTCTTCCACCTGGGGCTGCCGCGCCTCGACCCGCCGCTGCGCCGCGCCGCGGCCCGACGGCGCGCCAAGCCCGCCGCCGCGGCGGCCGCGGCGGTCGCGGATGTGGCGGCGGGCCGCCCGGTGGTGATGCTGTCGAGCGCCTTCGCGTACGGCGAGCGGCGCGAGCCGGCGGCCGACGACGACCCGGCGGCCGCGCCCGCGGCGATCGCCGTCGCCGCGCTGGCGGCCGAGGCCGCGCTCGCCCCCGCGGCGCCCCGGATCGTGCGGGTGCCGTGGGTCCACGGAACCGGGGGCATCGCCCGCGACCTGGTCCTCGGGCTGCGGATGCGCCGCCACCGGATCGTGGGGGCGGGCGACAACCCGTGGTCGATGCTGGGCGCCGACGACGCCGCCGCCGCGCTGGTCGCCGCCCTCGGCGCCCCGCCCGGGGTCTACAGCGCTGCCGAGCCGGAGATCCCGACCCAGGTGGACGTGCTGCGGGCGATCTGCGCCGTGCCGGGCCACCGGATGCCCGACCGGGTGCCCCCGCGCCTGGCGTCGCTGTCGATGGGCGGGGCCATGGCCGAGGCGCTCGGGATGGGGCTGGCGGTGCGGACCGGCCGGCTCGCCGACCACGGCTGGGCGCCCCGCGAGCACTGGCGCGACACGGTCACGCGGCTGGCGGAGACCCCCCTGCGTACGCCGTGAGGTCCACGGGCGTCGTGCGGGTGGCCCTGCCCTGGCGGTAGCCGAGGTCGAGGGTGTCGCCCTTCAGGTCGCCGTAGACCCCGATCCCCATGGCCAGCATCACCCTCCGCCCGAGCCCCAGGGGCGGCTGCGCGCGCAGCGTGCGGCGGAAGCGGACGGTGGTCCCCTCGACGGCGAAGTCGGTGCCCTCCGTCCACTCCTCGCCGTTCACGAACACCCGGATCGGCGGCTCGGCGCCGGGCGGCAGCGGGACGGCGTGGACGGTGGTGTCGGTCCCCACGGGTGCCGAGACTACCGCACCGCTCAAGACCGGAACGGCGGCACCGATGGGGGCGCAGGGCCGCTGTTGGCGGCGCGTGCAGACATCGAGGGAGCGAGATCTTGTCCATCATCCGCCGACTCATGAGCCTGGCCCTCGCGGCCCTGGCCGTCGCGGCGGTCGCGCCGGCCGTCGCGAGCGCCGCGACCCCCGCCGCACTGCGCCTCGTCGACAGCGACCCCGCGCTCGGCCGCCAGATCACGGTCACCGCCCCCGACGGCAGCAGCATCACGGGCGAGCCCGGGTACTTCCGGCTGCGGGTCACGACGGCCGGCCATGCGCCGGTCGAGTACCGCGGCTTCTGCTCCGACCTGCACCACCGCATCCACGAGGGCGTCGACTACGCCGTGAGCCTGAGGACCGCCGCCGACGAGCCGTCGCTCGCCGGAGCCCGCGCGTCGGAGGCGGCGTGGCTGCTGAGCCAGGCCGACTCCCTGATCGCCGCCGCCGCGAACAGGGGCCTCGAGGCCGGCTCCCTCCAGGTGGCCGTGTGGCAGCTCATGGACCAGGCCCGGGAGGCGAGCCCGACGTCGGACGCCGCCGTGAACGCCCGCGCCGCCGCGCTGCGCGCGCTGGCCTCCGGCCGCGCCCTCGGCGGCCCGCTGACCGCCACCCCCGCGATGCCGCGCGGCTGCGCCCGGGGCGGCGCGGTGAGCGTCGCGCTGACCGGCACGCCCGGCAGCACGGCCGACCTGTCGATCACCGCCGGCACCGGCACCCTGAGCGCCACCTCCGTCCGGTTCCCCGCCAGCGGGAAGGCCGCCGTCTCGGTGAGCTCCGCGGTCGTCGGCCCGGTCACCGTGACGGCTCGCACGCAGGGCGGCACCGCGACCCGCATCGCGCGCGCCGGCTCCGGGCAGACGACGCCGCAGGAGACCCTGGTGCTGACGGCGCCGCGCACGTACACGGCCAGCGCGACCGTGACGTTCGAGGACTGCCCGCTCATCCCGTCGGGCGAGGACGTCACCCCGGCGACGCCCGTCAACACCCCCTCCGAGACGCCGCGCGGCGGCGCCCCGGACACCCCGGTGGTGCCGTTCGAGACGCCGGCGACGCCGGCCACGCCGACGACGCCCCGCACCCCGACCCGGGCGACGCGGCCGCGCCTGTCGCTCTCCAAGACGGGTCCGAAGCGGGCCCTCGCGGGCGCCGCGGTGCGCTACACGATCCGCGTCCGCAACACCGGCCCCGCGACGCTCACGGACGTCGCCGTCACCGACGCGCTCCCGGTCGGCATGTCGCTGGAGAGGATGCCGAAGGGCGCGCGCCTGCGGTCCGGCCACGTGGTGTG
>DASSBX010000139.1:0-4876 GCA_035698305.1 Miltoncostaeaceae bacterium
CTGGAGCGCCAGCAGCGCGCCCAGGTCCAGCTCGGCGGTGCGGCCGCCCACCAGTCCGACCACCGAGATCCTCCCCAGCCGGGCGAGGGCGCGCATGTCCTCCGCGATGTAGGAGGCGCCCACCAGCTCCACGATCACGTCGGCGCCGTGGCCGTCGGTGAGGCGTCTCACCTCGTCGGCGAACGCGCCGTCGCGCACCACGATCACGTCGGCGCCCAGGTCGCGCACCGCCGCCGCCTTGCCCTCCGTGCGGACCGTGCCGATGGCCCGCGCCCCCAGCTCGCGCGCCACCTGGAGGGCCGCGGTGCCCACCCCGCTGGCGGCGGCGTGGCAGAGCATCACCTCGCCCTCCGACAGGCGCGTCAGGCGCCGCAGCGACTGCCAGGCGGTCAGGAACACCTCCGGCACCGCCGCCGCCCGCACCAGGTCCATGCCCTCCGGCACCGGCATCAGCTGCCCGGCCGGGACGGCGGCCAGCTCGGCGTAGCCGCCCCCCGCGAGCAGGGCCATCGCCCGGTCGCCCTCCGACCAGCCGGCGACGCCGGGCCCAACGGCGGCGACGGTCCCCGACGCCTCGAGCCCGGGGTGCTCGCTGGCGCCGGGGGGCGGGGGGTAGCGCCCCTCACGCTGCATGATGTCGGCGCGGTTCACCGCGCTCGCCACCACCTCCAGCAGCACCTCGCCCTCACCGGGGACGGGGTCCGGGACCTCGTGGACCTCCAGCACCTCCGGCCCGCCGGGCCGGGTGATCACGGCGGCCCTCACCCGCGCCGCTCCCTGCGGCGGCCGATGACGATCCCGGTCACGACGCCGATCGCGGCCCCGACCGCGCCGAGCTCGGGCAGGTCGACCCCCAGCCCCACGACGGTCCCGATCGCGAGGCCGATCGCCGCGCCGTACGACGCCCACGCGAGGCGGCGGGTGCGGGTGACGCCGGAGGTCACCGCCCCAGCCACGCGCGCACGAGCGTCCCGAGGCCCTCCCGCGCGTCCCAGTAGAGGACGTGGCCGGCGTCCAGGCCCTCCGACACCAGGCGCCCGTCCAGCTCGTCCCGCAGGCGCTCCACGAGCGCGGGCGTCACGAACGGGGCCTGGCGGGCCCCGACCAGCAGCACCTGCCCCGGGTAGCCCGCCATGGAGGGCGCGGGGTGCGTCATCTCGCTCCACGCGGTGATGACCGCCGGGCGGGAGTAGCGGAAGCGGTAGCGGCCGTCGGGGGCGCGGCACAGGAAGGTGGCGAGGTCCTCGTCGACGGTGTCCCGCGAATGCGGCGGCCGGGCGGCCAGGCGCGCGGCGCGGGCCTCGTCCTCGCTGGCCCAGCCCTCGTCGCGCAGCGTCTCCTCGGCCCGCCCGGCGGCCGTGGCCGGCGCGAGGCCCATGGCCGGGTCGAGGAGCGCGAGGCGCTCCACCCGGTCGGGCGCGGCGGCGGCGAGCGTCATGGCGATCAGGCCGCCGAAGGAGTGCGCCGCCAGGGGCACGCGCTCGAGCCCCAGGTCGTCCATGAGCGCCACCACGTCGGTGACATGCCGCCCGACGTCCCACGGCGGGTCCCACGTCGAGTCGCCGTGGCCGCGCAGGTCGGGGGCGACCGCGTGGACGCCGGGGAGCTCGGCCTCGACGAACCGGCGGAAGCGCAGGCCCGTGCTGGTGGCGCCGTGCAGCAGCAGCAGGGGCGGGCCGTCGTCCGGGCCGAATCGGTGAACGTGGAGGCCGGGCACGGGCGGAATCGTGTCACCTCGGCGGTCGGCCCGCCACGGGGGTCCGGGGCTAGTCCCCGACGCCCTCCATCATGTCGCGCAGGCTCTCGAGGCCCTGCTGCATGACCTTCCGCAGGCGGGCCTCGGCGTCGTAGCCCTCCACCTCGGACTCGGCGTCCTGGCTCCAGCGCACGCGGCTGCCGGCCTCGGCTCCCTCGACGGAGATCACCGCCTCGTGCCGCGTGAGGCCCGGGATCCCCTCCATCACCGAATAGGCGTAGCTGCGGGCGTGGTCGTCGCGGCGCGTGATCCGCTCCACCAGCACCGCGCCGTTGCCCATCGTGGCCCGCCGGACGTCGCCGTCCATCTCGGACGCCACGACGGGTGGGAACCACTCCCCGATGCGGGCGGGGTCGCCCGCGAGCGCCCAGACCTCCTCGGGAGGGGCGGCCACCTGGATCGACACCTCGAAGCTGTTCGCCATCAGACCCCCTGGAGCATTCCGCCGTCCACCGGTATCGCCGTCCCCGTGACGTACGCGGCCTGCTCGCCGCACAGGAAGGCGGCGACGGCCGCGATCTCCTCGACCGTGCCGGGCCGCCGGGCCGGGACGCGCTCGCGGGCGTTGGCGTGCGCCGCCTCCACCGAGCCGGCGAGCCCGATCAGGCGGTCCGTCAGGATCTGCCCGGTCAGGAGGGTGTTGAGCGTGACGCCGTCGCCTGCGACCTGGCGGGAGATGGTCTTGAACGCGGCGAGCACGCCGGCGCGCTCGGTGTTGGACAGCATGATCGCGGGGATCGGCTCGCGCACCGACGTGGATGAGACGTTCAGGATGCGGCCCCAGCGCCGCGCGCGCATCCCGGGCATCACCGCGGCGACCAGCGCGACGGGGGCCAGCACCAGCGACCGGTGCGCCGCCTCCCACTGGTCCCGCGAGAAGCCCAGGGCGTCGGCGCCGGCCGGCGGGCCCCCGGTGTTGCAGACGAGCACGTCGATGGGGGCGCCGAGGGCCTCCTCGGCGGTCTCGACCAGGGCGGCCGCACCGCCGACGTCGCCGCTGTCCCACACGAGGCCCGTCGCCCCGATCTCGGCCGCGGCGGCGGCGATGTGCTCCCGCGAGCGCGACGAGATGGCGACGCGCGCGCCCTCGGCGGCGAGCGCGGTCGCGATGCCGCGGCCGATCCCCTTCGACGCGCCGGTGACGAGCGCGGCGCGACCCGCGAGGCCCAGGTTCATGCGGGGAAGCCTAGTGGGGGACGTGGCGGCGCGTGGGCGGTCTGCGCGATGGTGGGGGCGTGATGCCGACCCGCATCCCCCGGTGACGACCGGCCCGGCCGCCACGGCGGCGCTCCGGCGCCTCGCCGACGGCGATCGCGCGGCGGCCCTGCGCGCCGCGCGCGCCCAGCGGGACGACCCGCTCTGCGCCGCCCTGGCCGACCACCTGGCGCGGCCGGAGGGGGAGCGCGTCTACGCCGAGGCCGACGCGTTCGCGGCGTTCATCTCCCACGGCGGCAACCCCGGGCTGTACCGCCGCACGGTCGGTGCGCTCCGTGCGTTCCACGCGGGGCTGCGGCCGGCGACGGTGCTGGACGTCGGCTGCGGCGACGGCCGCGTGACCGCCGGGGTGCTGGGCCCCTGGACGCGGAGCGTGGACCTGGTGGAGCCGTCCCGGGAGCTGCTGTCGCGAGCGAGGGCCGCCGTCGCCGGCGCGGCGCGGGACACGCCGCTCGACGTGCGGCCCCACGCCCTCGGGGTCACCAGCTTCATGGACGGGGTCGGCCCGGCGACGGCGTGGGACCTGGCGCAGTCGACGTTCGCCCTGCACGCCGTGCCGCCCGGGGAGCGGCGTGCGGCGCTCGGGGCGCTGGCGCGCCGATGCACGGCGATCGCGGTCGCGGAGTTCGACGTCCCCGACCTGCCGGAGCGCTCGGACGCCCACCTGGCGCACCTCGCGGAGCGTTACGCACTGGGGATCGCCGAGTACCCGGACCACCCGGAGGTCGTCGCCGGGTTCCTCATGCCGGTGCTGGTGGGGCAGGTGGAGCCGGGCCGCCCGCGGCTCACGTGGGAGGCGCCCGCCGCGTGGTGGGCGGACGCCCTGCGCGACGCCGGGTTCGCCGGCGTGGCGGTGGCGCCGCTGGCCGACTACTGGTGGGCGCCGGCCGTGCTGGTCACGGGGTCGGCCTGACCGCGCGGTTTCGTCGCGCCCGGGGCAGGGCACACCCGCGGCATGACGATTCTCGCGGTGATCATCCTGTGTGTCGTGGTCTTCCTGGTGGCGCTGCTCGTGCCGCTGCTCTCGCGGCGGTTCCAGCGTCCTGTGAGCCGGGGCATGGGGGCGGGGGCCCGCGCAGGGCGCACGCTCCCGGGACCCCTGGGACGCATGGCGTCCCGCTCCATGGGCAGCTCGCGCCGCGCGTTCGACAAGAGCGGCGGCACGGGGCGCCGGCTGCGGGGCCGCCTGCCGTTCTGACCCCGGCCGCCCGGCCCGAAAGGTTGAGGACGCAAGCGATGCGGTAGAGTGGTCGCCGTGAGCGATCGCGGGCACCCCCTCCGCTTCGGCCTGTTCATCACCCCGTCGGCGGCCGACGCCGAGCGCGTCGTCGCGCTCGCCGAGCTCGCCGACCGGTCGGGCCTCGACCTGGTGACCTTACAGGACCACCCGTACCAGTCGCGGTTCCTGGACACCTGGACGCTCCTGTCGTTCGTCGCGGCCCGCACCGAGCGGGTCACCCTCGCGGGGAACGTCCTGAACCTGCCGTTGCGGCTGCCCTCGGTGCTGGCCCGGTCGGTGGCGAGCCTGGATCTGCTCAGCGGCGGCCGGGCCGAGCTGGGCATCGGGGCGGGAGCGTTCTGGGACCCGATCGCCGCGATGGGCGGCCCCCACCGGACGCCGGGCGAGTCGGTCGAC
Organism: Miltoncostaeaceae bacterium; assembly: GCA_035698305.1. GTDB lineage: Bacteria > Actinomycetota > Thermoleophilia > Miltoncostaeales > Miltoncostaeaceae > Miltoncostaea. Next base: position 4,608 of record DASSBX010000139.1, read on the forward strand.
GCGCTGGAGGAGGGCATCGACGTGATCCGCGCCCTCTGGGACGCCGACGCCGGCCGCGGCGTGCGCCTGGAGGGCGCGCACTACCGTCTGCGGGGCGCGAAGCCGGGGCCCGCCCCCGCCCACGACGTCGGGATCTGGATCGGCGCGTACAAGCCGCGGATGCTCGACCTGGTGGGCCGCAAGGGCGACGGCTGGCTGCCGAGCCTCGCGTACATGCAGCCCGGGGACCTCGCCGCCGGCAACGCGAAGATCGACCGCGCCGCGCGCGC
>DASSBX010000140.1:0-7563 GCA_035698305.1 Miltoncostaeaceae bacterium
CACGCACGCCTCGTACCCGGTCGGCCACCTCTCGACGATGTACTGGATCGGGCTCGAGCCGGGGGACGTGCACCTCAACATCTCGTCGCCCGGCTGGGCGAAGCACGCGTGGAGCAACGTCTTCGCGCCGTGGATCGCCGAGGCGACCGTGCTCGTGGTCAACCTCGCCCGCTTCGACGCCGACGCCCTGCTCGACGCGATGGAGCGGTGCGGCGTCGACGCGTTCTGCGCGCCCCCCACCGTGTGGAGGATGCTCATCCAGGCCGACCTGGCGCGCCTCAGCCGGCCACCCCGCAAGGTGGTGGGCGCCGGCGAGCCGCTCAACCCCGAGGTGATCGAGCAGGTGGAGCGCGCGTGGGGCGTGCGCATCCGCGACGGCTTCGGGCAGACCGAGACGACGGTCGCGATCGCCAACACCCCCGGCCAGGAGGTGCGGCCGGGGTCGATGGGCCGGCCGGTGCCCGGCTACCCGATCGTGCTCGTCGACCCCGTCACCGGCGCGCGCGACACCGGCGAGGGCGAGATCTGCATCGACCTCTCCGACGGCCGGCCGCTCGGCCTGATGGTGGGCTACCGCGGCGACGCCGCGCTGAACGCCGAGGCCATGGAGGGGGACCTGTACCGCACCGGCGACATCGGGGCGCGGGACGGCGACGGGTACATCACGTACGTGGGCCGCGCCGACGACGTGTTCAAGGCGTCCGACTACCGCATCTCCCCGTTCGAGCTGGAGAGCGTGCTGATCGAGCACCCCGCCGTCGCGGAGGCGGCGGTGGTGCCATCGCCCGACCCGCTGCGACTCGCCGTGCCGAAGGCGTACGTGGCGCTCGCCGCCGGGCACGAGCCCACCGCGGCGACCGCCGACGACATCCTCGCGTTCACCCGGGACCAGCTGGCGCCGTACAAGCGGATCCGCCGCCTGGAGTTCGCCGAGCTGCCGAAGACGATCTCGGGGAAGATCCGCCGGGTCGCGCTGCGCGACCGCGAGCGGGAGCTGCATGCCGACCCGGGCGCCGCGCCACCGGGCGAGTTCACCCTGCGAGGCTGACGCCCGCGGCGCCTCGACCCCCGGGAGGGGGCACGACGATCCGCCCATCCACGGCATCCGGATCCTGATCGCGGCGATCGCCGCAGCGGGGCCGGACCTGGCGCGAACGCCACGGGCTGCGAGCGGATGCGCACCCTCACGGACTTCGCCCCGACCGGGCGCCTCAGGCTCGACTACCTCACGGGGACCTACGAGTCGGTCGGGCGGGTGCACGAGGGGTTCACGTACCCCATCAACAGCCTCTGCGACGACCTCCAGGGGTCGGTGATGCCCGTCTTCCTCGACACGGGCATCGGGGGGCGCACCAGCCGTTCCCGTTCGGCGCCACGGTGCTCGCGGGCACCCGCGGCGGCGCGCTGGACCAGCAGACCTACACCTGGTCGTTCGGCTGAACCCGCCCCAGCTCGAGGGTCTGGACGAGCCAGAACACCACGAACAGCGCGATCCCGGCGACCTCCACCGCCAGCAGCCAGTAGCGCCAGTCGAAGGGGCCCACCTCGAGCCCGAACAGCACCGCCGCGACGCCGTTCAGGACCATCAGGGCGACGATCCCGGCGTAGATCGCATGGAAGGGCGGCCGGGTCGGCGGCAGCGCGTTGCACAGCACGACGACCCCCATGCACACGAACAGCGCGATCGCCGCGGTGAAGTGCCCGCCCGCCACCTTGTCGCCGGTGCCCTGGAACGAATCGGGCGCCAGGTCGTACCAGAGCCACGTGCCGAGCACGATCGCCCCGGCGGCCACCAGCCCCAGGACGCGCCGCACGCGGACCATCGCGTCGTCCAGGAGCGGCCACGACCGCACCATCACCGCCACCGCCACCACCAGCGCGACGGCGCCGGTGATCACCACCGTCGTGACGTTGTTGTCCACGAACGCGGCCGCCGAGGCGCTGGACAGCACGCCGTCAGTGACGCCGTCGCGGTCGATGGGCACGAACGCCACCAGCGCCGCGAACATGCCGGCGAGGTTCAGGAAGATGTCCTCCACGTCGCGCTCGGCGCGCATGATGATCAGGCACGCGCCCACCGCGACGAGGCTCCCGACCAGCACCGACTGGACCGGCGTGTAGTAGTAGTCGCTGATCGAGGTCTGGAAGCGCCCGGCCGGTCCGTCGGCGCGGTCGACCAGGATCGACACGCCCAGCAGCACCATCAGCAGGACCATCCCGACCCTGAGGTACCGGTAGGTCTTCAGCCGGTTGGCGTTCGGGTCGGCGAGGGCGGTCCGCGTCGGATCCGCATGCATGGGGCCATCGCATCACGCCGCGGCCCGCGGCGCCATCGGGGATCCCCCGATGGCGCCGCGGCGGCGGGTGGATCTCAGGCGGCGGTCGCCCCCGGGGCGGCCTCCGGGGAGACCCCGGCCTCCTGGGGCCGCCCGGGACGGACGAGCGCCAGCACCGCCAGCGCGCCGGCCACTGCGAGCCCGACGGAGGCGTAGAGCGCCAGCTGGAACCCGTCGGTGAGGGCCTCCGGCCGGGATGTGCCGGTGGCCAGGAGGTCCTCGGTGCGGGTGATCGCCAGCGTCGACATGATCGCCGTGCCGAGCGCCCCGCCGATCTGCTGCGCGGTGTTCGACAGCCCGGACGCCAGGCCGGCGTCGCGCGCCGACACGCCCTCCAGCGCCCCGATCGAGAAGGCGACGAAGGCGAGGCCCAGGCCGAACCCGGCGATCAGCAGGCCGGGCAGCAGGTCGGAGACGTACTCGCTGCCCACCGGCACCTGCGCCAGCAGCAGGACGCCCCCGGCGAACGCGAGCAGCCCCGCGACCATCGGGACCCGCGGGCCGACGCGGGTCACCAGGGCCGACCCGCCGACCGACGCGATCAGCGCGGCGAGCGAGGTGGCCAGGTACGCCAGCCCCGTCTCGAGCGGCGAGTAGGCGGCGACCTGCTGCATGTAGAGGGTCATGATGAAGAACATCCCGAACATCGCGCCGCCGAGCGCGAAGCCGGCGACGTTCGAGCCGGTCACCGCCCGGATGCGGAAGATCGAGAACGGCAGGATCGGGGCGCGGGAGCGCATCTCGATCGCGACGAACGCGGCCATCAGGGCGGCCGAGCCGGCGAGGCGGCCGATCGTGGTGGCCGACGTCCAGCCCTCGCCCGACGCCTCCACCAGCGCGTAGACCAGCAGCGCGAGCGAAGCGGTCACGGTGACGCCGCCGGCGATGTCGAAGCGCCGGTGGCCCGCGTCGGCCCGGCTCTCGCGGAGCAGGAACGGGGTCACGGCGATCACGGCGAGCCCCACGGGCACGTTCAGCAGGAAGATCCACTCCCAGCCGATCGTGTCGGTGAACACGCCGCCCAGCAGCACGCCGACGGTGCCGCCTGAGGCGCCGACGGCGCCCCAGACGCCGAGGGCGGTGTTGCGCTCGCGGCCCTCCGCGAACGTGGTCATCAGGATCGACAGCGCCGCCGGGGTCATCAGCGCGGCGCCCACGCCCTGCGCCGCGCGGGCGCTGATCAGCGTCGCCTCGCTGGTGGCGAGGCCGGCGACGAGCGACGCGGCGGCGAACAGGGCGACGCCGGTCACGAACACGCGGCGGCGCCCGACCAGGTCGGCGATGCGCCCGCCGAGCAGCAGCAGGCCTCCGAAGGTGAGCGCGTAGGCGCTCACCACCCACTGGAGGTTGCGTGGCGAGAAGTCGAGGTCGGTCTGGATCGTGGGTAGAGCGACGTTCACGATCGCGACGTCCAGGATCACCATGAAGAACGCCGCGCACAGCGCGACGAGGCCGTACCAGCGGCGACGGTCGTGGCTCTCGGTCGCGGCGGCGGTGGTTGCCGGGGTCATGTCGTGCTCCTCTCTCTCGCCCGCAGGGGCGGGGTCAGTGACGGTGGTTCGGCGCCGATCAGCCGGAAGGCCAGCGGGACGAGGTCGGCCACTGGGTCCGGGTCGTGCGTGGAGCGGACCATCACGGCCAGCCCCTCGACGTAGGCGAGGAGCGCCCGCGCGGCCTGCCCGGTGTCGATCGGCGCGATGTCGCCGGCGGCGACGGCATCGTCCAGCGCGATGCGCAGCAGTCCGGCCCAGTCGGCGAACAGGTGCTCCAGGCGCTCCCGCAGGACGGGGTCGACGCCCGACATCTCGACGGCGAGGCTGCCGTACGCGCACCCGCACGCGCCCGACGCGGCCACCAGGTCGTACTGCCGCTGGAGGCCGTGCTCCAGGAACGCGCGGAGGCGCTCCAGCGGCGGCAGCGCGCACGTCATCAGCGCGTCGATCCTGCCGCGGTCCCCCTGCTCCCAGCGGTCGTCGATCACGGCGAGCGCCAGGTCCTGCTTGGAGGGGAAGAAGTGGTAGAAGCTGCCCTTCTGCACCCCGGCGGCGGCGCAGATCTCGCCGACGCCGACGTCGGTGTAGCTGCGCCGGTGCCACAGGTCGCCTGCCGCCTCGATCAGCCGTTCGCGTGCATCGCTCGTGCGTCCCATGGTCGGGTCGCGCTCCTTCGTAGACGACCGGTCAACTATCCACCGGCGCGGCGACGCCGGTCAATCCCCCGACGGGGTGACCCCGGGCGCGGGGGCGGCGGGTCAGGCGGCCGGTCGAGCCGACTCGGCGAGCAGCAACGCCCCGGTGGCGCCCGCGGCGGGGCCGAGGGCGGGCGCGACCACGAAGTCGGCGGCCGCCTGCTCCGGCAGCCCCGGGTACCCGCCGAGCGCCTCGGACAGGCGCGTCCGGACGGCCGGCAGCAGGCCGGACATCCGGGCGACGCCGCCGCCCAGCACGATCCGCTCGGGAGCGAGCGCGTAGACCACGTTGCGCAGCCCGGCCGCAAGGTAGTGGGCCTCGACCTCCACGGCGCGCGCCAGGTCGGCGCCGTCCAGCTCCTCGGCCGGCCGGCCCCAACGGGCGGCGATCGCGGGGCCGGACGCCATCCCCTCCAGGCAGTCGCCGTGGAAGGGGCAGACCCCCGGCAGCTCGTCGCCGGGGAGGCGGGCGACGCTCACGTGCCCGATCTCCGGGTGCGGCAGCCCGTGGACGGGCGTCCCGTCGACCACCGCGCCGCCGCCGATGCCGGTGCCGACGGTCACGTACACGAAGCTGCGCACCCCGCGGGTCGCGCCCAGGCGGCCCTCGGCGAGTGCGGCGGCGGCGACGTCGGTGTCGAGGGCCACGGGCACGCCGAGCGCCTCGCGCAGGGGGCCGAGCAGGTCGGTGCCGGACCAGCCGGGTTTCGGGGTGGTGGTGATGCAGCCGTGGCGGGGGTGCCCGGGCCGGAGCTCGAGCGGGCCGAACGACGCGACGCCCAGGGCGTCGATGGGGTGGCCGTCGTCGGCGGCGGCGCGGAAGAACGCGACCGCGTCGGCGATGGTGGCGGCGGGGTCGCGCGTGGGCAGCCGCGCCACGCGGGCGATGCGCCCGGCTGACCCGACGACGCAAACGCACGTGGTCCCGCCGACCTCGATGCCCCCGAGCAGTGGCTCAGCCGCCCGCGTCGGCGACGCCGCCGTTCAGCGCCCGCACGGCGCGGGTGGCGTTGAGCTCCAGGAGGAGGCCGCGCAGCCGCCCGAGGGCCTCGGCGCCGACCTCGGCCTCCCACTCGCGCTCCACCGAGCGCACCGCCCCGCGGATGCTGCGGGCCAGGGCGTCGCCGCGGCCCGTCAGCCGGACGCGCTTGGACCGCCCGTCGTCCGGGTCGTCCTCGCGCACCAGGTAGCCGAGCCGCTCCAGCTCGCCGAGGAGGTAGTTCATCGCCTGCCGGGTCATCCCCGTGTGGCGGGCAAGCTCGGACGGGCGGCGGCCGTCGGGGCCGGGCCACCGCAGCACCGGCAGGTGGGCGGCGTTCAGGTCGGTGAACCCGTCGGCGTGCACGCCCTCGAGCATGCGGGCGACGAGCGCGTCGAGCGGCATGCGCAGGAGGGCCCCCAGCATCGGCGGGCCCACCGGCGGATCAACGGCTTCTGTCAAGGCACTTGACGACATCGGCGGAGCCATCGTACCATCGTCAAGTCACTTTACGCAAAGCGCCGGAGGTTTCCATGCACACGACCAGCACGATCATCCACGCCGGACCCGTCGACGTCCGCTTCCTCGTCGAGCCGGAGGAGTCCGGCGGCAGCGTCAGCGTGCTGGAGTGCCGCGTGCCCCCCGACGTCCGGACGCCGGCCCCGCACAGCCACGACGCGTTCGAGGAGACGATCTACGGGCTGGAGGGCGTCTCCACCTGGACGGTCGACGGCGAGCCGCACGACGTGGCGCCCGGCGAGGCCATCTGCATCCGCCGCGGCGCAATCCACGCCTTCTCCAACAGCCGCGAGGTGGACGCCGTGTTCCTGGCGGTCGCCACCCCCGGCCTGTTCGGGCCGTCCTACTTCCTGGAGATCGGCGAGGTGATGGCCGCCGCGGCGGGCGGTCCGCCGGACCTGGACGCGATCGGGGCCGTGATGCGACGCCACGGGCTCACGCCCGCGCCCCCGCCCGCCGGCTGACGCCGCCTCAGCCGCCCCCGGTCGAGCCGCCCCCCACGGGCGGCTCGGCGCTCCACGGGAACGTGATCCAGCGGTCGGTGCGGCGCCAGACGTAGTCGCAGCGCACCACCGACCGAGGCTTCTCGTAGAAGACGGCGGTGCGGGCCTGGGCCACCTTGCCGGCGCAGAACGCCTGGACGACCTCCAGGGTGAGCCCGGTGTCGGCGACGTCGTCGACGATCAGCAGGTCGGCGTCGCCCACGTCCACGAGCTCCGGCACGGGCGGCAGCACCATCGGCATCTCCAGCCGCTGGTCGACGTCGGTGTAGAACTCGACGTTCATCGTGTACGTGTTCTTCACGCCGAGGGCGTAGCCGAGCGCCGCCGCCGGGATCAGCCCCCCGCGGGCGACGGCCAGGATGATGTCGGGCCGGTAGCCGTCGGCGTGGACCGCCTCGGCAAGGTGGCGGGCGGCCTCGCCCACCTGCTCCCAGCTCATCACCTCGGTCGGCACGGTGGTCACGGCCGCCAGCCTACGCGGCGTCCGGCACGACGCGGCCCGCGAGGCGGCGGTTGACCGGGCGGCCGGCCGTGGACGAGAGTCGCGCCACGCGGCGACGCCGGCGATCGGAGCGCGAATCGGCATACCCCGGCCCCGCCCCGCCGGCATCCGGCGGCCTGGGCCGGAGGGTCGCGCTGTCGGCGTCGCCGCGCCGGCGGCCGGCGCTACGCGGGGGCGGCGTCGAGGCGCCCGTTGCGGGCCGCCCAGCGCTCGAACACCCAGCTGCCGAACGGCGGGACGCTCGCCAGCACGGCCAGCAGGCCGGTGCCGGTGCTCCAGCGCAGCGCGCCCCACGTGGCGATGGTCACCAGGACGTAGGCGAGGAAGATCGCGCCGTGGACGGGGCCGAACACCTGCACGCCGATCTCGTGCTCGATCACGACGTACTTGAAGAACATGCCGAGCAGCAGGCCGGCCCAGGAGATCGCCTCGGCGATCGCCACGACCTTGAAGCGGCCCGCGGGGGTGCCGGGGAGGAGGGACATGACCTCACCGTAGGCGGGTTCCGGGCGACCCGGAAGCGACGGCCGTCGCCC
>DASSBX010000141.1:0-3694 GCA_035698305.1 Miltoncostaeaceae bacterium
GGAGGGTCGGGGGCGGGCTTGCAGGCGGTCTGGGCGACCGCCGCAGTGGGGATGAGAAGTCCGACGGAGAGACCGGCCACGGCCAAGCCGAGGCCCGTCCTCGGGGCACCACGCAATGCTTTCCTCCCGGTCGGGGGCGACTCGCTCGGGGGGGTACTACGGCACGGGGGGAACCTAGGGGGCTGACAGCGCCGTCACAACCGTCGCTTGCGTTTTTTGGATGTTCGGTGCCTCGAAACCCTCCGATCGGACCAGCGGGACCCGCTAGCGGAAGTAGGACCTCACGAACCGCCGGGCCTGGGCGTCGGTCCGGATGACGCCGACCACCTGCCCCTCGCGCAGGGCGTCCACCACCTCCGCGAGCCACGGCCCCGGCGGCCGTCCGAGCTCTCGCGCGATCTCGTCGCCCGCCAGCAGCGGCCGCACCGGCCCGCGGTCGACCAGCGTGAAGTGGGCGTCCATCACCTCGCGCGCCAGCACCAGGTGGCGGCGTATGGCGACGTCCGACCCCCTCCCCCGCGTCGCGAGCCGGTCGGCGCAGGTCAGGAGGATGATCTCCACCTCCCACGGGGCGGTGCGCCGCAGGTAGCGATCGATCTGCCGCAGCGACAGCGGCGCCCGGTGCACCAGGAACCCGAGCGGCAGGTGCATCCGGACGCAGTCGGCGGTGAAGTCGCGCAGGCGCGCGGACGTGCGGAGCCGCCGCATCAGGTCGGCCGCCATCTCGGCGCCCAGGCGGTCGTGCCCCATGAACGTGACCCGCCCCTCCGGCGTGACCGCGCGGGTGGCGGGCTTCGCCATGTCGTGCAGCAGCGCCGGGAGCATCAGCGCGTCGCGGCGGCTGAGCTCGTCCGCCAGGGGCTCGGCCAGCACCTCGCGCACCCGGCCGGCGCGCCGCCGGAACACCGGCTCGGGGTCGGCGGCGAGCGCGGCGGCGTGCTCCACCACCTCGAGCGTGTGCCCCAGCACGTCCTCGTGGTGGTAGATGCTCTGGTCGAGGCCGCGCGCCTCCTCCAGCTCCGGGACGAGGGCGCCGAGCACCCCGAGGGCGTCCATCAGGCGGAACGCCCGGTCGGGGCGCGGCAGGCGCACGATCCGCCCCAGCTCGTCGGCCAGTCGCTCGCCCGGCGCGTCCCATAGGCGGCCGGCGTCGCGGCGGGCGGCCGCCGCGGTGCCGTCCTCGACCCGCCAGCCCAGCTGCTCGGCGATCCTCACCAGGCGCAGCAACCGCACCGGGTCGTCGCGGAAGGCGGACGGGCCGGCCATCCGCAGCAGGCCGGCCGCCATGTCGGGCAGGCCGCCGAGCGGGTCGATGACCGTCTCCGGGGCGCGGACGTCGACCGCCATCGCGTTGACCGTCAGGTCGCGGCGGGACAGGTCCTCCTCGAGCGTCCCGCCCTGGAGAGGGGTGATGTCCACCTGCGCGGCCAGCGAGCCGCCCTGCACCCGCCAGGCGCCGAACGCCCGCGACAGCCGGAAGCGGGTGCCGCCCGCTGCGCGCGCCAGCAGCGCCGCCGCGGCGGCCGCGTCGCCGTCGATCGCGACGTCCAGGTCGGTCACGGGCCGCCCCATCAGCGCGTCGCGCACGCCGCCGCCGACCGCCCACGCGGGCGCCGGGAGGGGCGCGAGCGGCGCGACGAGGCCGGCGAGGTCCGGCCGGCTCACCCCTCGTGGACGCGGGGGATCCGGGGCCCCACCGCGCACGTCACCTCGTAGTTGATCGTGCCGCGCCATGCGGCGACCTCCTCGGCGGTGATCCGCCCGTCCCCCTGGACGCCGATCAGCACCACTTCGTCCCCCACGCCCTCCGTGCCCTCCGGCCCCAGGTCGACGGTGAGCTGGTCCATCGAGATGGTGCCGACCACCGGTACCCGGCGCCCGCCCACCAGCACCTGGGCGCGTCCGGTCAGGTTGCGGGCGTAGCCGTCGGCGTAGCCCACCGGCACCAGGCCGATCCGCGTGCCGCGCGCCGCCCGCCACACCCGGCCGTAGCCGACGCTCTCCCGGGAGCGCAGCGTCTTCACCGACCCCAGGTACGAGGCCAGGGTCATCGCGGGGCGCAGGTCGTCGTCGTCGGGGTCGCCCATGAACGGCGAGCAGCCGTACAGGGCGATGCCGCAGCGCACCATCTCGAACGCGGCGGCGGGGTCGCGCAGGGTCGCCGCCGAGTTGGCGGCGTGCACGACCGCGCCGGGGAAGCGCCGTCGCAGCGCCGGGAGCCGGCCGCGGAACCGCAGGAGCTGCTCGGCCATGAACCCGGCGTTCTCGCCCTCGACCTCGTCGGCCGTCGCGAAGTGGGTCATCAGGCCGGTCACGCGCACCCCGGGCCCCGCCGCCCCGGCCGCCTCCACCAGCGCGTCGACGTCCTCGGGCCGCGCGCCGAGGCGCCCCATCCCCGTGTCCAGCTTCAGGTGGACCGGCAGGGGCGTGCCGCGCCGGTCGCCCGCGGCCCGGGCGGCGGCGACGGCGTCGGGGGTCCACGCCGTGGCCTCGGCGCCCGCGGCGGCGGCGCGGTCCCACTCATCGCCTGCGAGGGGGCCCATGATCAGGACCGGCGCGCCGATCCCCGCGTCGCGGAGGGCCTCGGCCTCGCTCACCGCCGCGACCGCCAGGGCGGTGGCGCCGCCCTCCAGGGCGGCCCGGGCGGCGGGGACGGCGCCGTGGCCGTACCCGTCGGCCTTCACCACGGCCATCAGCCGTGCGCCCCCGGCGGCCCGCAGGAGGGTCGCCGCGTTGTGCCGGATCGCCGCGAGGCTGATCCGGGCGACGGCGCGGCCGGCGCTCATCCGGCGCAGGCGCCCCGCGCGGCCGGCAGCGCCTCGATCACGTCCGACGCGATCGTCCCGTCACCGTGACCGGCGAGCTCGCCGGCGAGCGCATGCAGCGCCACCGCAGCCACGGCCGCCGCGTGCGGCGCCATCCCCTTCGCGAGACAGGTGGCGACCACGCCGGTCAGCACGTCGCCCGTGCCGGCGGTGGCCAGGGCGGAGGTGCCGTGCGCGGCCACCACCGGGACCGCACCGGGTGCCGCGACCACCGTCCCGGCGCCCTTCAGCACGACCACGGCGCCCGACCGCTCGGCCAGCGCGCCGGCGGACGCGAGCCGGTCGGCCTCCACCGCCTCCCGCTCGCCGCCCAACAGGCGCGCGGCCTCGCCGGCGTGGGGCGTGATGACCGTCGGCGCGGAGCGCTCCCGCAGGCGCTCGGGCGCGTCGTGCAGGTGCCACAGCCCGTCGGCGTCGAGCACGAGGGGCGTGTCCAGGCCCGCCAGGAGCGCGGCGACGGCGGCGGCGGTGCCGTCGGCGCGCCCCAGCCCCGGGCCGAGCGCCACCGCGCCGACACGCCCCGCCTGGGCCAGGGCCTCCTCGGCGCCCGGCGCGGTCAGGTGTCCGGCACCGCCGTCGGGGAGCGGCGCCACCATCACCTCCAGCAGCTCGCCGGCGATGAGCGGCTGCACCGCGGCGGGGGCGCCCACCACGGTCAGGCCCGCCCCGGCGCGCAGGGTCGCGCGGGCGGCGAGGGCGGGGGCGCCGGTGAGCCCGGTCGCGCCCCCGATCACCAGCACGGCGCCCGCGCCGTACTTCTCGGAGTCGGGGCCCTTCGGCGGTATCGCGGAACCTGCCGCGTGCCCGGCGAGCCACGCGGCGGCATCGAGGCGCACGCCCGGCGGGATGCCGATGTCGACGGCCACCAC